>DAOWNS010000110.1 GCA_030642465.1 Candidatus Thorarchaeota archaeon
CACCAAGGACGATACAGATGGTCTTGAACTCGGCTGGGGCAAGATCCCCGAACTGTTAAAGATAATCGAAGCCACAGCGCTCCGCAAGGGCAAGCTAGGAAATCTGCTTGCAGACGGTCTCAAGATAGCCGCCAAGAAGGTGGGTCAGGACTCCTACAAATGGGCAATCATAAATGCAAAAGGACTCGAACAGTCCAATGTTGAAACGCGTTCGGCCAAGGCATATGCGTTGGCGTTTGCAGTCAACCCTAGAGGCAACGACCATCTAATGACCGAAACGTTTGCAGAGTTTGGTGCAAGTCCCGAGGCCGTCGCGGTTATAGAGAAGGTCACAGGCGATAAGAAGTGGGCGGCTCCACACTTCACCGAGCACCGAGCAGAAATAGTGCGGTGGCACGAAGATTGCTACGAGATTACTGAGGCACTCGGTTTCTGTGTGTTCACATCCACCGCAGCATACGGTGTGAATCCAGACAACATGGCTAGGCTCTACGAAGCGGCCACTGGAATATCAATGACTGAAGACGAGATGATGCTTACTGGACGTCGTGTCGTCACTTTGGAAAAGGCATTCAATATCACACGCGGAGCAACAAGAGAGCATGACAATCTCCCGTGGCGACTCATGAACGAGGGTGCAGCCTCAGGACCACTGAAAGGTGCAATGAACTCTCAAGAAGAGCTTGATGGAATGCTTGACCCATACTACACGCAGCATGAATGGGATTTGAAGACAAGCTGGCCGTATCGAAAGACTTACGAAAAGCTTGGCCTCAAGGATGTGGCAGATTACTTAGACAAGATGGGTAGATTGCCATAAAGAGGGATGATGGCTTCCCTCCCCTCACTCCCTTCGACACAGGAATCATTGGTGATTTGAAAGTGAAAGGATACAAAGAATTCGGATTAGCAATGACCGGGGTATTCCCGGTAAGAGAAGCCGTTGAATTGGCCAAGACCAGCGAACGAATGGGCTTAGGTTCTGTTTGGTTCGCTGAGGATTACTTCTTTCGCGGCGGGATTCCGTACATGGCTGCCGCTTCGATGGCAACTGAGAAAATCAGGATCGGCCTAGGAGTGGTAAATCCCTACTCAAGACACCCCGCGCTCATTGCCATGGAGTTTGCGACAATCGATGAGATGTGTAACAAACGAGCGGTTTTCGGCTTGGGATCTGGTGTCCCCTACTGGATGTCTCAAATGGGATTCGATTTCAAGAAGCCGCTGTCAAGAACACGTGAATGCGTAGAAGTTGTTCGCAAGATAATGACAGGTGAGAGCATCACACATGAAGGGAGATTCTTCACCACCAAGGACGTGAAACTTATCTTCGAGCCAGTAAGGAAGAAAGCTCCGATTTACCTCGCTTTTGAAGGCAAGATGGGTCTCAAACTTTCTGGTGAAATCGGTGACGGAGTTATACTCTCCATTTTCAATACACCAAGCTACGTAAAATTCGCCTGGGAACGAATAGAGGTAGGTGCTAAGAAAGCTGGCCGAAGCACAGAAGACTTCGAGATGGTTTCGTATCTTCCTATCGTGATCAATGATGACATTGACAAGGCAATGAAAATTGCCAAGGATTTTGCAAAACTCTATCTCCCACACTCGCAAGGTGGAGGTCCTCTGATGGAACACGCAGGAGTGAGCGTGGAAGAAACAGCATCCTACCTGAAAGCAACTGAAGACGGAAAGGATGTTACCGAATTAATAACAGACAAGGCAATACAAGCGCTTTGCGTTGTGGGTAATGTTGAGTCCTGCATCAAGCAAATCCAGGAAATAGTGAACGCAGGAGCAAATACGCCTGTAGCATTTCCAGTTCCAGGAACGGACCCAATTCTCTTGGCAAACCTTATCGGCGAGAAGATTGCACCACACTTGACCTAGGTTCAGCTAACTGGTATGATTTCAACCCGGAGTTGGAACAAATGGCCAAACAAGAATCTTACGAACCATTTTGCCTGGATGTAGAGGGAGAACCCGACCTTCCGAAAGCAACCAAAAAAAGAAACAGGGTTATTGGGTACATCGCGTCATTTCTAGTCGTTTTCACACTTGGAACGACAGAGGTCTTCGCATCATGGTATGCTGGAATCCTCGGAGGAACAACCCTAGAGTCAGGATTAGCAATGGGAATGTTCGGTTTCATGTACATATTTTCCCCAATCATCGGAGGACGCATTTCAGATAAAATCGGGCGGAAAAAAACACTGACTATATCAACTGCTGTCTACGTTGTCGTCATCTCGTTCTACTTGCTCCCCTCTATAGCGCCAATTCATCTAATCGTGATACGTGCCGTTGAAGGACTTGTTTTCGGGTTTATTGCCCCCACAATAGAAGGTATGGTGGCAGAGCTTGATCCCGAAGCGCAAGCGGCCGCGCTTGGCAACTTCTCCACAGCGTGGAGTGCATCAATGATACTTCCTCCATTCATTATCGCCTACATGGCAGGGGCGTACGGTGAACTCTCAAGCATATACATCATCCTCGCGGTGGAGCTGCTATCGCTAGTTGTTATCGGTGGCTTCATTCAGAGCTACAGGAGAAAGACACCCACGGGAGGGAACGAAGGTGCGAACAATATTGGGACTATTGATTCACAGCCAGAGCAGATACACTCGAAGACGAGTCCGAGGTTCATTGCCTCCTACATCTCTTTGATTCTCTGGGGAGTTGTATCAACAGTAGTCCTAGCCCTTTTCCCTACGTATATTGAATCTCTAATTATCCTGGGGCATCCATTTGTCAGAGAGGACTTTGGTATTCTACTTCTAATATGGAACACAGCTCGAACAGTCTGCTTCATATTGGTCGCACGAATGGGGGAGAAGCACATGGTCAAAGTGATTGTGCTTGGAGCTATTCTTTCAGCCATCTCGGGCATCATGCTTTTTCTATTCGTGGATATTTGGGTTTTCACTGCGGCTATGATTATTTCAGGAGTGGGAGTAGGATTCAGCTATCTTGGTGCCCTCTATCTCGTTGTATCTGCCACCGAATTCGAGAAGGGATCATATGCCGGCATTGTTGAGAGTATGGGAGGAGTTGGACTCTTTATTGGACCAGTCGTGGGAGGATGGCTCATGGGATTCGGATTGACACTGCCGTATCTGATGCTCACAGGATTGTCAATAGTTGCATTTCTGGTAATGGTTCCACTATTCTCACGATCGAACAAATAGGAAACCCGGTACTCTTAGGGTTTCAATAGCCCATCAAAAGCCCCCTTGAGTGAAGGGGCTTCGTTTACACCCTTCAGAGGAGGTTGCGGGTACGCTACTTTGCTATGGCTAAGCCCAGACTCTATCAGTAGCTGGGCCATCCTGATTGCCACAACAAATGGATCAAGAATCGGAACGCCAACCTCCTGCATGATTGGTTTAAGGTCAAGTTCGTGAGATAGTGCAGTGCACCCCAGAACAATAACATCTGCGCCGTCCGCCTCAACGGCCTGCTTGCTTAGTTCGAGGAGTTCTTTTTGAGCATCAGCTGGGCGTTTCGCGATATCAAGAACAGGCATAGTTAGATAGCGCACGCTAGCACAAAATGACTCAAGTCCCTCCTTACGGACTCCTGCTTTCATGCATCTCTTGAGAGAGTCACCTTGAACAGTGATTATGCTGAATCTTGTGCCAAGCGTTAGCGCAAGGTGGAGTGAGGCGTTTCTAGGGCCCACGACTGGTACATTCGAAACCTCTCTTGCAGCGTCAAGAATCGGATCGCATGCACAGTCAATCACTATCGCATCATAACCTTCTTTGCCGGCTTTTACGACTTGTTCAAGGATGAATGGAGCATTATAGGCTTCATCAACAAGTGATTCAACGCTGTGAGTTCCGTGGCGTGGCACGAAGTGTCCGATATAGTATCCTTGAGGAGTATGTAGCTTGACAAAGGATTTCTTCTTCTCATCGGTCGTCCAATCGACGCCTGTTGCACCAATCAGCGCTATACGTTTCAATAATCTTCACCGTTTCCAGTATGCGATGGAAGGGAGCGGGAAAAGAAAAAGCTGACGCCTAGCGTAAATTGCCAATTATTTCTTCCATGGGCTTGTATTCGAGCTCGGGATGACCATAGCGCTCTGGCGAGAATGCTTTCTTGCCAATCTTTGTGCTTCCTGCATAGCGGAGCCGTTCGTGCGCTGGCACTGCTGTAATCACGACTTTCATTCCTTCTTTCAAATCAGAGCTCATGACACCATGACCATTCTTCGGGTAGTGTAGGCAGATCAAATCCGGAAACATTACAACCGGTTCGCCATCACAAGTCGCTATCATGTATTCATTCTTGACTGTTAACACCAGCTTGCCCTTGATGTCCTCAGGTTTGATGGTCACCGTAACGTGCCAATGGCCTGTACGGTCTTCTCCCCTAACGTCCTCAATAGTGCCTGAAGCAAGCTTCTGGCCACCCATAATATCTAGAAAAGCATCGATGGGAGAATTGCCATTCTCATTAGCGTCCCGTACTGCCTCGCCTAGCTCGATTGACTTGCTAATGCTGTTTGGAATCACGCTCTTCTTCAGTTGTGCGCCGCTTTGGTGGTAGTGGTTATTGGCACCTGCGCCACCATCATTGACCACGGTGAATCTTCCGATTTCGTCAGCAAGTGCAGGACTGGTTGCCTTCTCCACAATCACAACGCTGCCACCCTTGGAAACAACCGGCATTGGGCACAATTCGATACCATATCCCACGAATGAAATCATCTGCGATTCCGGCGCAGAGCGTCCGAGACCATCTCCGTCCACTGTGGTGATCCCTGTCCGTGCCGCGAGGGAAAGCATCACAGTCGTGTTTGCACCCCCTAGTTCGAAGGGAACTAGGTGGTCGACTTTCTTCCCAGCAATCTTCTCAGATATCTTCATTGCCTCATGGAGCTCGTATCGGGTTTCCCATTGCTTCAGCATTTCACCTATGGATGTGAATGCATTCACGGAACCCATGTAGCCCCCACAGACTATGAATGCGTCATCTTTCACATCATTGGGATCGGTCAGCTCGTAGACTCTATCTCTTTGGTAATCCCAATCAACCAGGGGTTTCCCGAAACCAACAGGATCACCCCCACCACCTGTCCCTAGGATACCCACACCAATTAGCATGTCATACGCATTCTGTCTGGACATCTTCATGCGTTATCACTTCAGTGTATATTCGAGCTGGCGTCTGGAGCTATTCTACTTCCTAACGCCTTCCATAGAATGGACGATTTTGTACCAGCGTTTCTTGGTCCCAACTTTCGCCCGTCGCTTCCAACCTCCGGACTTAGGCTCGTCCTCAATCAGCTGCCTAAGCTTCTGGGCTCTAGACACAACCAAGTCCTTCTGTTCCTGCGATAGTAGATCCACAGTGGGCACAAAGTCAATCAGCTTTTGGATATTAGTTGTCACGGTGTAGTAGAAGCCCCAATCATCACGGAGGCGCTGTGCTATGTAGTATCCGTTAACTTGGCTATCGTCATCTGTTTCGCTGATATCGTGAGCAAGGAACGTGATTATGAGGTCTTTCAAATCCTTCGCATTAATCTCAACAATCTGTGTTTTCTCAAGGAATAGCTCTGCTAAGGGAATTGTGGGATTGTCTTCCTCAAGTCGTTTCTTCTTCTTGAAGTCAATCTTGTGGCAGAATTCCAAGTGATCATAGAACACATCGATTTTCCTCTGACGCTTCTGGTCAATGAAGAGGTCTCTGAGCGTTGAAGCCCTAGCAAAGCTAGGAGGAACCCAGTGGTAGCCAAGCTCATCCCTGAAGAGATTGATTATCTTCCGCTGGTACTTGTAGTAGCACAGGAAATCAATGTCTGTGACCACGCGACCCATCTTCTTATGAAGGTCAACATAATCGGGGGCCTTGATTCTGAACGCAAGGCATCCTATAATTCGTAAGGGGGCATCGATATCCTCAGCGGCTGCTACGAGTCTCATAGCCTCTTCAAGGAAATCGTCTTCAATTTCACCATACTTGCTCGACAATCGACAAGTCTCCTAGCTCCAAGAAGGGAAGCACATCCCCAATAAAACTGTGTGGCTTTAATATCTTGTGACGAGAAAAGGGTTTGTTAAAGCAGATTGCATTAGCCACACCATTAGATTCTTAACTTGCATTTGCTCAAGCACAGATAATCTGATACGGAGTATCTGAGAGAACGGAGGAAGTACTAAGATGCGAATTTTCCTTGCATGCGATCCACATGGCAGCCAACAGACTTGGGTGAAGATGTGTCAAGCTCCGAAAATCTTCAAGGCTGATGTTGCAATGATGTGCGGCGATTTGACCGGCAAGGCAATCATGCCAATCATCCAAGAGAAGGAAAACCGGTGGTACGCACAGCCATATGGCAAGCGCAAGACGTTCAAGAAACAAAAAGACGTCGACCGGTTTTTTGCGTTCCAGAAAGATGCCGGCTTCTACCCCTACGTTATGACAACTGACGAGTTGGCTGCACTTAGAG
>DAOWNS010000357.1 GCA_030642465.1 Candidatus Thorarchaeota archaeon
CAGAATGAGAGTATAGGTGAATAAGGCACCTGTAACCGGCAAGCCTAGGATTTGGTACATGAGGGGCTCTTTTGTCCACCAAGGGCGCCCTTCGTAGAAGAGCGGGTGTTTCGGCTTCACCAGTCCTCGCAGCGCTGATGTTCCCCAGTGTCGATCAAGCACTATCAAGGACGCCAAGAGCACCACAGCGGCAGTACCGAAAAAACCAATCACCAAGGCAATATCATTCATGTTCAGAATCCTCCTTCATTCCTCAGTTCCGGACTGGTCCTTGGCCGCATCATCTCAACTCCTGATGCTCGGAAATCCATTTTGACAAGACCTGCTTGAAGACAGTCCCTATCGCATCGTCCCGCAACAGAAAGCGTTCCTTTGCCGCGTTGTAATGTTCTACTCCAGACCTTTCGGGTTGGCCCTCGAATCCATTCACGAGCTTCTCAAAGAACTCCTCCAGAGCATCCAGTGATTTGGACTTTTCAATGGCCACCTCATCAAGATGCTCCCCTAGAGCTAGCTCCCTTTCTTTTATTGGATGGAAGCGCATGTCAACCCATATCAGAACTGATACCCACAAGAAAACTTCGATTCCTATGAACACGACCATGCCTTCCAACAACTCGTATTCAGGTCCAAACTCAAGAATGAAATACTCGATAAGCCAGACCAACATGAGAAACCCAATCCCAATCATGGCTCTCCAATAAGTTGCAAAGAAATGGCGTCCAGCTTCTCGTACGAAAACGGGACCGATGCCTCGTCTTGCGCAGAAGTCACAGCCAAATATGAAAAGCAACAATAATGGCACTCCGACAATGATGACCAGCATCTTGACACCCCACCACTGACTGCAGGTGATTCCTACGTCTTAAGAGTTTGCAGTTGCTCCGCTGGTCATGGGTGTGTATCCCGCCCCGATCTACAGCATTGCTGAAGCTGCGGGCAGCGCACTATACAACTACGTGGATGTTGTTAATGCAATCCTGGCGGCTGGAACTCCTTGGGAATTGCTCACTTAGGCTGTTGGTTCATGTCCATTTGCCATAAGTACTACTGACCTGCGGACATCGCTTCATTAATGCGACGAACAAACTCCAGACCATCCTTGAGAATCATTTCAACTTAGAATAGATATCCATGAACTCTTTGAGTTCCATCTCCAAATCAACCCTTATGATTTTCCGAAGAAGTCCCTTTGGTAGAATCTTCTTGGAGTGAACAGGAACTGTAGTTATTCTTCCATCTTTAGCCTTCATCCTCACATGCGATCCTTTTGTACGGATGATCTCAAAGCCAAGTTTCTGTAATATCCTTACTAACTGCCGGCCTTCAATCGCAGGGAGTCGTGACATTGAATTATCATCCAAAGAATCAATAATGGAATGAGAGGGAACTAGCATTCAAGGGATGGTGATCTCCATCTCTCGGAAGCCAACAAACCTGGTCATGTCGACTGGCCCTTGTTCCTCAATGCACATGTCGATGACCTCCTTCAGGTTTTTTAGAGCCCCATCAATAGTCTGTCCATATGAGTGACACCCTTTGAATACAGGACAACTCACTATATACACCTCATCTTCATCAACCTCGACAATGATGGGCAAATGCATTTTTCTCATTCTCGGCACTTCTACCTGTGAATCTGGTACGTTAGGATATAACACCTTTGGAGATTGAGTCGTACTCAGCGCTGTCTGATAAGATCTGCTTTCGCGAATCCCTGCGCCTACTCCGTCATAGGTGAGCTCTTCTGATTGAATTTGAGTTGGAGAGCTAGGAGCAAGCCACCTCCACCAAAGACGACGATTGCCGGGGGGTATAGCCCCCAAACAGTTTCCACTCCATACAACGGGGCGCTCAAGATGGCGACGATGCCAACGAGAAGCCCCGTAACGAATACAATGCCTCTCAGACCTATGATGTAC
>DAOWNS010000067.1 GCA_030642465.1 Candidatus Thorarchaeota archaeon
AGGAGTTGGTGTTGGTCAGGCCGTGGTCGTTTCCATCGAGGTTTCATCGGAGCTGGGATAAATTGGAACCCTTTGCAAGCAAGGTTACCAGGAACTCTTTTCCCCCAGTGTTTGACTTTGAAGAAGAGGAATAGAGCGGATCCTCTCGGACCATAAGATCTGGACAAAGTGAATGATGCAAAGCTGGCCATTCACATCTGTCAAGCTGAATCACTAAAAGAAAAGAGAGGAAGAGAGCAAACGCTCTCTTCTGCTCGAGTTTATTCTGGCGGAAGCTGTCCGAAGATAGCACCCATATCGATGCCCTTTGCCTTGTTCTTCCCGCCATAGTACATGTACATTAGCTGACCCCAGAAGTACACAAACACAGTGAATGCGACCTCAAAGGGTAGTGTGGGTACATATGCTATAATGGCCCAGAAGAACACAGCGCCGGAGATGATTCCGCCGATACTTATCAGCGGGATGCCAAGGACCTTCCATGCCCCACTCCGCTCCCAAAGCGTAGGCCGATAGTATGGTAACGCAACGGCAGCTAATGCCATTTGCCACCTGATGAACACATACGTGTATCCGACACCTATGAGCGCGCTAAGCGCTGTGCCGTAGAACACCTGGAGGATTGTGGCATATGCCGTTGTACCAATGGTTAGTATCAGCCAGAAGTACAAGGATATGTGCGGAACATGATACTTCGGATGTACGCTTGCAAATGCTTCGGGGCAGAACCGGTCCATTGCCATTGAGTGGAACGGTCTAGTGACCCATAGAGCATTACTCGGTGCATCCATTACGCTAGCATAGATTGGACAAAGTATCACAAACCAAGCAAGCGGATTCGCGCCGAGAATTACAGCTGCATAATTCCCAAAGCCTGGGAAGAATGTGAATGCCATGTTTGCCTTATACAGGAATGCACCCATGCAGCTCTCCAGCGCAAAGCCGGATAACAGGAAGAAGAATGAAATTCCTGCCCAACCACCTAGGTTGCTCAGAGGGATATTCTTACTGGGCTGTGATACCTCTCCAGCCACGGGCATGATAAGATACGGCCACATCATACCTACCGTAAGGATGAGTGCCGGTCCTACTGCACTGGGGTTGAAAGTGGTAAAAGCGGAGGCATCCGCTGCGTCTATTGCCGCATATGATCCAGCGCCAAAGACCCCATCCCAGATTGCATCTGTCATCGGAGTCATCAGCATCACCACATCAGCTGTAAGTAATGCTAGTATGTTAATTATCCCGCCGATAATTATGAACCAGCCTAACCACTTAACACTGAGGTAACTGAATACAAATCCCACGAGCGTCATTATCGTCGCCCAGATGAACAGATTGATTGGTTGATTCAGTGCAACTGCTGCTGCAAGGATACCAGCATCGCCTGTCGCCATTCCCATGACATACAGACCACCAGCAAAGATTTGCACCGCGAAGAAGCTTCCAGTTCCCCTGAAAACAGGGTTCGTGATTACGCTTCGCCAACCTTCCATAACACCGAAGATTGGGCTAAGGCCTCTTCCGGTAAAGTAGTACGAGGCTCCTGACCTTGGCATTGAAAGCATCAGACACATGAGAGCTAGTGCTTCAAAGAATACCGTGGCAGCACCTATTGCAAACATAGGTACGAGGTGCGCACCAGGGAACCATGTCGAGATCTGTGGTCCAGCAAAATGGAACCACGGACCCAACGTTAGGGCTATCGGTAGAAGCAAAGCCATTCCTGTGCCTACTTCCTTAACTAGGCCAGAGCTTTCTCGCACGAATAGGAGTTTATCCTCCTCACTCATTGCGTATTTTCTCCATTATTTTTCTCTCTCACGGCCGAAAGAACTTCTCCGTGATAACAGAAACTCAAGGTAAACGCATATTTAACACTTAAGGCAGAAGGTGAAAACGCGAAATTTCATGCCCTTTTTCCGTACCAATACGGCCCCTAGAAGCACTTTGTGCGGTGGTTTGTTTGCACAATAAAAGTTAAGCATTAGTTAAATGAGAATGCCTAAACGCATCTAAATTGTCCTCAAGTATGCATCCCTTGAACATCTAATCAGATTCCAATAGTTGTTTGAAGAACTCTTCATCCAACAGAAAGACGTCGACACTTCTAAACCTCACTCCGGTTCTACTCTCGAATAAAATGTTGAGAACTATGTCGATGTCCATTATATGAACGGGGGGCACAGAAACCTTGATTTCATTCACTGCGTAGCCAAGGGCTTCCCTCTTGCCCTCTTTTGATACGACTCCATTGCTGATGAGCACGCCTTGATTAGCGCTGACAGTTGGTAGTATTCCACGAATCTCCGAGATTATTTCACGGCCAATGGGCTCATCAAGCGTACATCTCTTGGCATAGACTACGACAGGTGAGCGCCCGCCATCGTCAAGCCATGAAGTTAGCATGACCACCGAGCGGTCGTTGCGATGAAGGACTTTCGTTTCGTTGTATCGAGCCCTAATGTTTGCCAGGATGATCTTAGCAAGCTTTTCGAAACCGTCCATGTCCAACCTAGCGATAGCTCGACGCAGCTCCCTTCGCGTGGCAAGGTTGAACTCGTCAGCGCGAGCTCGAACTTCAACAATAAGGTCCTCATCAATTGCGCCCTCGCATAAATCATTGTAGCGGTATAGCCCCGGCGCCGTTCTTATGAAATACGGGGGCCGATTGCCTACTTGGGCCTGCTTCCTCTCAATAGATAGAGAAGCAGATACTGAAGCGGGATCCCGTCGAAGTGCTTCAGCGATTTTTGTGTAATGTATGGCTTCAGCGCGAGCGTGTTCGGCAAGCCATTCCTTGAGGGTCAATCTTGATTCACTAGGTTCCGTCACTTTTCTCAGCAACCAATTTCCATGTTTCTTAAAGACTGAACTCGAACCCTTTCTTGACGCGTTCAGTATCTGGCATGTCACCTAAAGGTGCAGACCCCACATCATTAGACTTAATTTAAACTTTAACTATGTCACCCCAGACCGTCTGGTGGATGTAATGACCCAAATTTACGTGAAGCTGATGAACAAGGGGCTGAAATCCCATGAACATGACAAGTTCAGCTTCGAAACAGCACCGAATTCCACTGTCAGAGACCTGATCAACGAGCTTCATGAGGAGTATGGTAAGAAATTCGAAGTGTATCTGGGTGACGCAACAAACAGGATGCTGAAGCGTGACACTGTGGTCATTGTCAATGGCAAGAATATGGTTGCACATCGGGGAGAACAGACGCGCCTATCAAAAGGCGACCTGATAGTATTCATGATAGCCGCAGTCGGTGGCTAAGATCATTGCCTTAGTTTGAAATCAATTCTCAGTCTTCAGGAATGTAGTAGGCATCAAGAATCTCTTCATCAGCAAGTCCTGCAGACACAGCCATGAGTTCAGCAACATCTAGGACACGGATTGCCGCATCAGCCTCGTACGTTGCATGAGTTAGATTCAGCTCGCATGCGGGACATATGGTTGACACTATCTCGGCGCCCGTCGCCAATACATCATTGAGACGCTCACGAGACACTGCCTGAGAATAATCGGGGTACATCAGCTTAACCCCGCCTCCACCTCCACAACAAAATGACTCCGCTTTCGTTCGACGCATCTCAACAAACTCAAGTCCAGGAATTGCATTCAACACATTTCGAGGAGGCTCGTAGATTCCCCGATACCTGCCAATCTCACACGGGTCGTGGTATGTTACACGTTTCTTCACTTTGTACTTGAGCTTTATCTTCTTCTTCTCAACAATCTCCTCTAGGACCTCGCTTGTGTGGCGTACCTTGATTGGCAACTTCTCGATTCCAAGGATTCGGGGGTATTCTTCGTCAAAGGCTCTAAAACAGGATGGGCAAGGTGTGATAATCTCCTTAACACCACGGTCCTGCATCTTTTTCAGCTGTGCTGAAACCATCTTCTTGGCCTCTGTCATGTTTCCGGTTATCCAGAGAGGAGCTCCACAGCATGTCTGCTCATCTCCGAGGAAGTCCAGATCATAACCTGCCGCCTGGAGCAGCTGCACCAAGATTCTCGTCTTCTCTTTGAACCGATGGCTTGCAAGACAACCTGGATAGAATAGAATGCCTGAACCTTTCCTAAACTTAAGACCTTCTGCCCATTTCGAATGAAATTTGGGGCTATCATCAAAGATGTTCCCCTTCTCTGTGGCCAAGAATGCCATCTCAGTTCCAGCCTCAGGAGTCTTCACCCCTTGGTCCACAAAATCAGCACGCATTGCCTTCGTTATTTCGATTATATCAATTTGAGCGGCCTTCTTGCATTCCTCTGTACATCGGGCACAGAGAAAGCATCCAAAAATTCTCTCAGCAAGAGCCTCAGTATACTCCAGATTTCCTTCTAGGAGGGCTCGTGCGATAAGCATTCTGCCGCGCGCAGTTGATGACTCCCACTTCTGTGTGAATATCTCAGGGCATCGCTCGTTGAAATCAGAGCCTCGACAGAACTCACACCTGCCGCACGCATAAATCATCTCTGCGTACTCTTGAATTCTCATAGCAGCTCCTCCTTTGGGATGAAGATGCCGCGTTGCAGTATGTTCTTCGGATCTACTACTTTCTTGATTGCCTTGAGCAGGCGATAGTATCCGGTGTCTCGAGCCTCAACAATCGGCCTGAGCCCCTCTCGGCCCCCAATACCATATGGAACAACTGGGCCACTGAGTACAAGCTCATTGATCTCATCGGCGAGCTTCATTATCATCTCAGATTCTTCTGGTTCTTTATAGTTCGTGACCATGAATGCAAGCCAGTCGCGTGGCAGGAGATTTCCTCCAAACCCTGCCTGCGTGTATCCCCGTTTCTCGATAAGTTCTTCTTTCCAAATCTTGTAGATGACCCCAATGTCGTCAATCCGTAGAGAGCCTGAACCAAAGAAGTGCCACACTCCTGTGGCGAATATGTCGGTGAAACCTGTCAGGATTCCATCGAAGTAACCATTCGCTGGTTCTGAATCGCCGAACACTCCTCCAAGTTCCTTCACCTTCTCAATCACAAGCTGTTTTCTGTGCTCAATGATTTCCTTCTCATATCCAAAGACATCCATCATCAGCAGGAACACATCTGGTGCTGAGGGATCCACCCAGAGATAGGCGCCCTGAAGATATTCATCACCCACATGGCGGTTGATGAAGTGCCCGAACTCTATGACCTTGTCTAGGCTGTCCATTGTGGCTAGGAGGCGCTCCTTGAAATCTGTCGCAGGCCGGATTCGCAGAGTCAGCTCCGTACAGATGCCTAGAATGCCCTCAGCACCGACAAACAGCCCGGCTAAGTCAGGACCTAAACACTGCCTCTTGAACTTGCCAGCGCTTGGCCAGGCCGCAGAACCTGTTTCAACAACTTCACCATTGGGCAGAACCATCTCAAGTGTGATTACGTCCTGATTGCCGTGGAAGCCAAACTTTGCAGTGCCATGGGGACCGCCGCCACCCTTCATGACAGACCCACCTACCGTCATTGCAGGACCGCCTGCTTCGCTACAGAGGTAAGTCAGTCCTTGTTTTCTAAGTTCGAAATCCAGTTTCGCCCACGTGCAGTTCGGTTGGACAGTGGCTGTTAGGTCGCGCTCGTTAATTTTTACTATTGCGTTCAAGAAGGATAGGTCAAGCATGATGCCAGGTTCTTGAGCAAGGTAAGCATCCCAGTGCGAAGTCCCGCCTCCACGTATGTAGATGGGCACGTCATGCTTGTTGGCAATCTTCAGAATTCCCTGAATCTCCTCGCGGCTCTTTGGCATGACAACATGAGTTGGGAGTTTCTCCTTTGCAGGACTGAGGTCTCGCCCATAAGGAATCAAGTCAAAGTGTTTGTCACTTACACGATCAGAACCAACAATTTCAACCAAGAGTTTGGTTATCTTGCCAACATTGACCATATCTTGCCACTTCCTTCGGGCATAACCCGATTGGGTCACGCTCGCAGCTTGGTACGCTACGGCTACATCCGCATTAATTAAACTAACTTAAAGTCCAAAAAGAGCGATATTCACAGGCCTTTTTAATATGGAAAACGAGTGCAGACAACATGAAACCCCGCGAACGATTCCAGAAAGCCATGAACCATGAGGAACCTGATCGCGTGCCAATTGACCTTTGGATTACAGGGGCAGCCTATGAGAACCTTAAGAGGCACCTCGGAATCACAGCACCTGAAACCCAAGAATGGGGAATTATGAGCAATTGGAAGATCTCTGAGGAGATGCTTCGCAGGCTCCATGTGGACTTTCGACGTGTGTACATGAATCCGTCATCAAGTTTTGAGCCAAAGGACCATGGCGATGGCACGATTGACAGTGAGTTTGGTTCTCGCTTTGCGTGGTTTGGCCCCTATCTGGAGGTCGTTCACTTCCCGTGGGCTGAGTTCACCGAGGTCGAACAGGTTGAACAATACGATTGGCTAGACCCTGATGACCCATCAAGGATGAATGGCGTCGTGGATCGGGCAAAGCATCTTCATGAGGAAACAGACCTTGCAGTTATCGGGATGGTCGGTGGCCCTTGGGGTGCGTTCGAAATCTGCGCACACTACATGAGGGGCTTTGACAAGTTCCTTGTTGATTTAGCCACTCGAAAGGACCTCGCAAAGGCCATGATGGACAAGGCAATGAATTTGGCGATTGATATGAACAGAGTGCTCCTTGACGAAGCGGGGGACTACTTGGACCTTGTACTAGTGGGCGATGACCTTGGCCATCAACATGGGCTCATAATGAGCCCTAAGATGTATCGTGACTTGGTTAAACCAAGGCACAAGAAGATCTACAGCGATATCCACAAGCGCGCTCCGCATGTCAAGGTGCTTTATCACTCCTGCGGGGCCATAGAGCCGATGATTGATGACCTCATTGAAGTTGGGGTTGACATTCTGAACCCCCTTCAGCCTCTGGCAAGGGGAATGGAATCAGTACTACTCAAGAAAAAATACGGTGACCGTATCTGTTTCCACGGAGGCGTCGACCTGCAAGATGCTATGGCGGCAACTGGCACCTTAGATGATGTGAGAAAGGAAGTTGAAACAAGACTCTCAGCTTTCGCTCCCGGAGGCGGCTATGTATTCGCGCCGGCACATAACCTACAACCTGACTCTACACCGGAGAAGATTGTGGAGATGTATGACCACGCAGAGAAAATGGGCAAGTACCCGATATCTGTCAACTAAGGAATCGGGCGCTCCTTATGGAGATCATGAGGATCTTCACCCTCATCCAGTTTCTTAGCCCACCAGTCATCAGTGTCTACTATTTCTTCTGTAGCCGCCAGAACTTCATCAATGGAATCCTGAGACACAACGACCACACCATCCCCATCCCCGAAGACTAAATCCCCAGGATGAACTGTCACGCCACCGCATAGGATTGGTTCGCCGATACTCTCCATATCCATTCGTCCACGCATTGTCGCGGGATGACGACCCCTGGCAAAAACAACGAAACCCGTCTTGTCAATAGGTTCGATGTCGCGAACAGTGCCGTCTACTACTGCACCACGAATCCCCAGTGGTAAGCCTATTTGCGTTAACACCTGACCCCAACCAGAACAATCCGGAGCATCGGACATATCAATAGCAATCAAGTCGTTAGGTTTCGCTTTGGTGGCAAGACTCATGAATTGATCCAGCTGAGCCTCATCATACGGGCGACTGACCGGTGACCTCACCAGCTTCCCAGGTCGCGCGAATCCAACCATCTTCTGTTTCACGGTCATCGGTTTGATGCCACGGTCCATGCAGACACGCCCTAAACCCACTTCATCAGCGCCGTCAGACAGCGCTGGCACATAGAGTTTCAAACAGCGCTCGATTGTCTGGTTTTTCTTATTGGTCATGGTTTCACCTTCAACCTACTTCCGCGTTTCATACCTGTAAATGCAGTAATCATCTCCACGCATCATGCACTTGGGCAGAGTCATCGTTGCATTCGGGTCTACGGCCTGCCCGATCCCTACATCGATTTCGCATACCCAGTGACATATGTCAGAGCCTGCACCCTTTGCTCTGAAAGTATCAATCCAAGGACAGGAAGTCACTTTCATTTCCAGAACCCTATCTGATGCCTCAAGCAACTCGATGTCAAATCCAAAATATGGATGCGCTCTATCGAAGAACCCAAAGATGGATGCCAAATCGCCCTTTCTGAGACCCCCGCTCTTGACCCCTTCTATCCCCAGCTCTATGCCATGCAAGCGGTTGGCTTCACCGATTGCCGCTAAGCCATCGTTCCCCATTAATCTGCGGATAGCCTCGATATAGAC
>DAOWNS010000268.1 GCA_030642465.1 Candidatus Thorarchaeota archaeon
ATTCCAGGAACAACACTGAAGTCCGTAAGAATTGCTGTATCTGACCGAGATGGAAAGCAGAGACACCCGGTTGCGGCGGGCCTTACTCCTTCCAGCGCCAAGTACATCGACGAGCTGTCTAAGGTTTTATTGCGAAGCATATGTGTCAAATCGCCCACAGTGAATGGCACAAATCCCTTGTACCTCTGATGGCCTTGATTGTAAACCCAAACCCAATCATCGAGGTTCTCGGAAGAGAGTTCCCGTACAGTACACTTCTTCAAGATCTGCTCGGCGTCACGAACTGCCATGCCTTTTTCAAGCTATTTGCTCAGTTGTATTGACATAGACCGAAAAGCCTATCCCACTCCGTCCGAAGCCACTATTGTGTCAACCCATTGTGATTTTACTCGTGAGGCCATCGAATCCTTTGAGAGAATGCAAATGATCGAGGTCCCTCTGACGCCTGAGCAACGCATCGATATGGATGATAGAGGGAGGACAAAGCTGCAACAAAATCAACTCGTTCAGGTGGTACACGAAATTCTGGAAGGGGGGGACTCTTTTCCTGACATCATCGAGCGTTTCCATCCCCGTAACCCAGGCGTGTGTATGTCACTGTTTGTCATTAATGATGACACTTGGAAGTTGATGGAGAAAAAGGAAAAGAACCCCGAGAGAATGCTTCCAATGACCACAATTCCTTGGTTCCTTTGGGAGGAGAATGCGGAGTCCTCAAGCAACCCTTGGGGCGTTACGAAACTTGGACCGTCTGATGGAAAGATCCGGATGGACTCGAAGAACTCCTTGCTTGTAATCAGTGGAAACGGGGGTGACTTCAACGGCATCGTTGAGGGCCGCATAACGCAAACTGAGTATTCCAGGTTCCGGGCAGTTGCTCCCGAGCTACGGGGACCAACGAAACTTGTTCCACGCTATGAAAGCCAGCCAGTTTCTGTGAGCGTATCAATTGACCAACTTGATGCGGACATATATCCGCGACCTCAGAAAGAGCTCGACTACACTTTCTGTGAAAGCCCAAGAGCGTATTTCGAACATGGATTGTTACTTAGGACAGATGGAAGCAATGTCCGGCTACGTGTTGGCAATAGACGAGAATCACAGCTCCGAGGGGAAATCAGAATCTTCATTGGTGGACCAAGTCCAAGAACTGAAGCAAACGATAATCTGCTGACACACCACGTCTGGCTAAACACATTGCACAAGGTGATTACCCTTAAGTGAATACAAGCGATTCTAACGCTTGCTTCATCATCGGGAATTATGCCAAGCATCTAACTATGAAAGCGGTTGAATGATATGGAGCTTATCCTCATCTTGTTTCTCACTGGGGTCATAATCGTCGCTGCGACACTCTGGCGTTATCACCAAACCGCAGGCAATATTCGTATTCAAGAGAGAATGGGTGATATTTTTGATACCTCGACCTTGGACCTGTCAGGGGAAACCGAGTATACAGATTGTGTGTCCCATACGTGGGTTAATGAGTATGTAATCAGAACCCCCTATGGGAAACTCGGAAGATATCTTCAGGAGCTCCTGATGGACAAAACCCTGTTTGCCATGATGGGGATTGGCTTTGTACTAACTCTTTCGATACTGATTGTGGTAGTATTCTTTATGGCGTCGCTCATAGCTTTTGGGACTGCAGCGATTGTGTTCCTAGTCGGAGCGCTTGTAATCATGGGTCCAGGAGAAGCAAAGATATCAGAGATGCTTCTTGCTAAAGTTAGCGAGCAGGAATTCTCGCAACTGAACCAAGAGGATTATGTCTACGTGAGTTTAGCGGTCAGATCCATTAGGAGATGGCTTCGCATCTCCGGATTGATAGGCATGTCCTTCATAGTAATCTCACCCATTGGAGAAGACTTGCCTGCAACGCTTGCATGGCTGTTTGTCACAATTTCTAACACGCTTCTGCTTGACCCAGCACTTGTAGCAATTGACCTATGGTTTCCCCTCGCCTTTATCTACGTGATTTTGATGTCAGTTCTCTTAATCTACATCACCCCCAAGGTCATTTTTGCTGCATTGCGAAGGATTAGGATGCGAAATAGGAATCAGTCCGACACACAAGATGGTTAGCAGCTAAATGTAGTTCCCGAGAAGTCCAAAGAGCCCAGATAAAACTAGCACGAATAATGAAGCGCCCAGGAGCTTTTTTCCCATAAGAGCAGCTCTCCATGACTTCACAGGGTTGCCAGTATCATCAAATCGCTTACTATCCTCAAGCGGTTGTCTTGCCATGAAACATCCGCCAATAATGAGCATCCCTGCAAACTCTGCAAACAAGAAGTTCGAAGCTGTGTAGAATACTGAAACATTGCCAAATGCTATTAGAAGCAGAAAAGCAAGAAGAATATCCAAAACAGCCAACACACTCGCAAGGGCCATTGCTTCTAGAATGAAATGTTTCTTGCTACTCACGGTACCACCTACTGAAACCTAGAATATGAAAGTAAGGAAAATCGAAAGTGCCACGATAGCTACCATCACGATTATACAAGGGAGGAAAATCGTTTGAAGGGCGGCAATGAATATAGCGACATAATCGCTACCTTCCAGGTGAATGGTCTGGTCCTGTTGCTCTTCATAGTATACAATATCATCCCAAGGCACATCTTCGTTATCGTTTTCGTCCCGTCTGGTGGAATCCGAACTCATGGCTAACCAATCTCCATCAGTGAGAGGAGAGTTCATTAATGGCTCGTTTGGGTCGTGACCTACGTATTCGCCAAGGCAAAGGCGTATTCTTGTTGAACACTCTCGCCGAAATCCAACTCCCCAGCAAAATGGCATGCAACCAGATGACCATCACCCACGTCCTTAAGCTCAGGCTCCTCAAGCTTGCAGATATCCTTGCAGAAGATGCATCTTGGATGAAAACGACAGCCAGGTGGAGGATTGATGGGGCTAGGCACTTCCCCTTTGAGGAGCTGCGCTCTTCCAGCAAACTTGGGGTCAGGAATGGGAACTGACGAAACCAGTGCAAACGTGTACGGATGCTGCGCTTCCCTGAAGATGTCTCCAGAAGTGAGTTCTACAATCTTGCCCAAGTACATTACCGCCAACCGGTCACTCATGTGTTTCACAACGCTAAGATTGTGTGAGATGAACATGTATGTGAGCTTGAACTCGTCTTGGAGGTCCTTCATCAGATTGAGCGTCTGAGCTTGCACTGAC
>DAOWNS010000158.1 GCA_030642465.1 Candidatus Thorarchaeota archaeon
AACGACTTGGGCATCGGCCCATTTAGCAAACTGATGCAGAGTGACAGTCTTGCCAGTTCCGAATCCCCCAGGAATGCCTCCTGTGCCGCCTTTTGCTTGAGGCATGAAGGTATCGATTACTCGTTGCCCAGTAAGAAGGGGCGTATCGAGAGCAACTCGTTCCTTGAAGGCGCGTCCGACACGTACCGGAGTTTTCTGCATCATTATGATATCATGAACTGTGTCGTGCTTGTCTTTGACCTTGCAAATCGTTTCAACTACAGTATACTCTCCCTTCGCAACAATCTTGACTATCACCCCTTCTATGCCCAGGGGGATCATAATCTTGGACGTGATTATTCCAGTTTCTGGGACCTCACCGATTATATCTCCAGAAACTACATTCGCGCCAGTTTTAACCGTAGGAGTGAATGTCCACTTCTTTTTCTTATCAAGACCCTCGACTATGAGTCCCCTTGAGATGAAATCGCCTGAAATTTCTTTCAACTCTGGCAGGGGTCTTTGTATCCCATCATAAATGCCCCCGAGCAAGCCGGGGCCGAGTTCTACTGATAGTGTGTCCCCAGTTGCAGCAACTGGTTCCCCAGGAGCTAGGCCTGCTGTTTCTTCATAGCACTGTATGGTGCAGAAATGGTCTCCAACTTCAATCACTTCACCGATGAGCTGCTCATTGCCCACTCGAACTACTTCATACATGCGAACCGAGGGTAGACCACCCGCCTTGATGACAGGTCCTGCGACAGTTTCGATATATCCGATGTTAAGCGTCATTACTAGCTCCTCTGGAATTCCTGTGCTATAATCTAATTTCAATGCCAACCGCTCTACGTATAAGCTCCTTCAATACGATTTCGTACTCGCCAGTTGCTCCATGTCTGTCTGGAATCAATAGAATCACTGGTACAGGGGCTTCTGAGAGTTCAAGGATTGTGTCTTTAACCGTTTTAGCGAGGGGTTCAGTCACTATAATCAACCCCATTTTTGGATCTCTGAAGTACTCAAGCAGCTTACTACGAGTTTCCTCGGGAGACTTGGGTATGAAATGATCGGTGGCTCCGACCATTCGAAGACCGGTGACAGTGTCTCTATCTCCTATTACAGCAATCTTATCGCTAACCATGAAATTCACTCAGCAATCGCGGTTCGAGCTGTCTGCTGGAATTTCGCTAAAAAGCGTTTGCAAAGTATCTATTCCAGTATGTGAGGAAAAAAGCTGTGGAGTTTGTCGCTTGCACCTTCAGTGCTCCATGAACTGAGCTATTATTTCAGCCTCTTCAATCAATGTCCAACAATAATGACATTTGAGCACTGTTGGACGCTTTGACACTACTTGATACTTGGCATGAATGGGCTCCCGCTCCTTGTTGGTGACACACCTCTTGTTGGGGCATATAACTACGTTTGCTATGCTATCGGGGAGTTCCACTCTTGTCTTCTTGACGACTTCTCCTTCTTGTATGATGTTGATTGTTGCATCAGGAGCTACTAACGCGATTCTGGCAAGCTCAGACTGCTCTAGGACACGCTTCTCCAGCTTGACTATATCCTTGCTCCCAACTTTGGAGCTACTGATGTTCATGGCGAGTGTAACAACGCTGCCCTCCTTCCCGGTAATGCCCAATATCTCCAAGACCTCGAGAGCATGACCAGCGCTTATGTGATCAATTACTGTCCCGTCTGTTATCTTGACTATTCTAATCGTTTCGCTCTTTTTTTTCCCTGCCACACAGACCACCTGCTTGTGTTCTCGATGTGCGTCTTGCAGTTTTAGGCATTTTGCTTTCACTCAGTGCATCTTAGGAGTCCCAGTTAATGCATATTCCATGTAGGAGAAGGTTGATATGGAAACTGTCCAGACCGCACCAAGTTGGTGAAGAAAATTGGTTCTAGAGGGTCTTGGAAAGTCTTTGAATTCAGCTCTTAAACGTCTCTTCAACGCCGGCGCTATTGATGAGGACCTTGTCAAAGAGCTTGTGAAAGATATCCAACGAGCCCTGTTGGTGGCAGATGTAGATGTGAATTTGGTGATGGGCATCACGAAGAGGGTGGAGAAGCAAGCACTAGACGAAAATCTCCCCAGAGGTGTGTCCCGTCGTGAGCATATCGTTAAGGTCGTTTGGGATACCCTTGCCTACTTCCTTGGCGAAAAAGCCGTACCACTGACGATCAATCCTGGAAAGCCGAATTTGGTTATGCTAGTAGGAATTCAGGGTTCTGGCAAAACAACCACTATTGGTAAGCTTGCAAGATACTACCAGAAGAGAGGCATAAAGACCGGAGTCGTCTGTGCCGACAATTTCCGTCCTGGTGCCTACAGTCAGCTCAAGCAGCTGGCAGAGAGGTCCAACATCCCATTCTGGGGGGATGAGAATCAGAAGGATGCCGTTAAGCTCGCAAAGAAAGGTTTCAACGAGATGAAGAAACGAGGAATAGAACTCATTCTTCTGGACACTTCAGGACGGCATCGAGAGGAAACTAGTCTCATCAAGGAGATGAAGAGCATCTCCAAAGCAGTAAAACCTCAGGAGATAATGCTCGTCATAGATGGAACACTTGGGCAACAGGCAGGCTCACAGGCTGCAGCGTTCAAGCAGGCGACCAATATTGGTTCAATTGTAATAACTAAGCTAGACGGCAGTGCAAAAGGTGGTGGAGCGCTATCAGCAGCAGCGGCCACACAAGCGCCAATCAAGTTCATCGGCACAGGTGAAGGGATGGACGCTATAGAACCCTTCAATCCTACCAAGTTTGCTGGTAGACTGCTGGGTATGTCTGACATCAAGGGTCTTATTGAGAAGGTCCAAGAAGCGCAGATTGAGATTGATGAAGATGCTGCTATGCGCCTGATGAAGGGGCAGTTCACATTGACTGACATGATGGCCCAACTCAAGCAATTGAAGAAGATGGGGCCGATTGGAAAGGTTATGGAAATGCTGGGTCTGCAGTACAAACTGCCTGATGATGTCGCTGAGATTCAAGAGGATAATTTGAACCGCTTTGAAGTCATAATGAGCTCCATGACAAAAGAGGAACTCGATAACCCCAAACTTCTCAAATCTTCACGGCTTAAGCGCATCGCAATGGGATCTGGTACAGATACCAGAGATGTGAGAGACCTGTTGAAGCAATACAATCAGATGAAGAAAATGATGAAAGCGATGGGGAAGCAGCGTAGAGGGAGAAGAGGCGGCGGAATTCCTGGTCTGCCAGGACTGGACGGGATACGGTAGCTCCCGGAATAATGAGGTCCTGATGAAACAATGCGTCATTTTCTGATTCTCTTTGATAGGTTGCCCATCGACATCGTGTCTGTTAAATCCGGTCAGAATAGCCCCGAGGTCGTAACCGCATGCAGATGTGTCAACGTAGGACTCTTTGTTTCAGGCGACCTGAGAAGGAATGTGGAGGTCAGTTTTGCAATCGGTCAACCAGAGAATCTAGGAGTTGTGACATACCCTGGTTCCGCTCTGAAGCGCGTTTCGCCGGATGAGCGATCAATTTCCTTTTTCCTTCTAAAAGCCATGAATGTGCTTCGAGAGTTGCCGCTAGGTGGCAAGAAGAGGATGGACAATGGCATAGTGGTTCAGAGGACAAATGCCACAGATTTGCTTCGGGGATGGGAATCATCTCGAATCTATGTGTCATCTCCTAATCCAAGCACTAAGCCGAAACAAGTGGACGTTCGCCCACAAGGATTGTTCCTCTATGAACTGACTAGTACGACTTTATCTGACTTGATTGAAAGTACCCCGGAAAACTTGCTTCCCCGCATTCCTCATCCCGAACGCTTCATTCTGGATATCAACCTGTATTGTGACCAACTGTAATGTGGTCTTGAAGAAATCTTCATAAAACGACCATCCGATTGTTATGTGAGCATTAAACCGAGTGTGATTCTGCTGCCGACCAATGTTACTCCCGAATTCGATAAGCAGAGGCAGATCTATGAAGATACCGAGAGTCTGGAACAGAGGATAATAGAGCTTCAGAAGCTCATCAGTCTCGCACCAAGGCACAAAGGCGCAGAGCGGATGAGAGGGGACTATCGGAAGAAGCTTGCCAAATTGAGGGCAGAGGTCGAGAAGAGGAAGGACCAAGACCGCACCCGCAAAAGCAGTGCAGGAGCGGAAGAGGGAGTCATCAGAAAAGAGGGGGCAGGTCAAGTTTGTCTAGTCGGCGTGACAAACTGCGGAAAGTCTTCATTGATAAACGCGGTTTCGAACGCTGAGTTTGATGTGGGGGATTATCCCTTCACAACGGCCATCCCAACACCTGCGATGCTCACACTTGAAGACATCAACATCCAGCTAGTCGAGCTACCAGGTATTTTCAAAGGAAGTCATGAAGCAGGCATTGGTAGACAGGCCCTTGGCGTGGCAAGAAACACCGACTGTATTGCTCTTGTAATAGACCTCTCAAGAGATGTAGATACGCAGATGGAGGTTATACTTGAAGAGCTGAACCGCGCTAGAATACGACTTAACAAAGAAAAGACTGCTGTGCGAGTGGAGAGAGTCGGATTAGGAGGGCTCATGATATATGGAGTGCAGAATTATCAAGGCAACAAAGATGAGCTGTATGAATACCTCGAAGCACGAAGAGTGACCAACATCATCGTGCGTTTGCAGAAGCCGGCCACATTCCAGCAGTTTGTGGATGCAATGGACTCAAGCGTCGCATACGTTCGCGCTCTTGTGATTGCAACGAAGGGAGACACTCAGGGCTCTGAGGAAAGGTTCGCGGAGCTGCAGGATAAGTATGGC
>DAOWNS010000028.1 GCA_030642465.1 Candidatus Thorarchaeota archaeon
ATTGCACCGGGTTTTTGGTATATAAAGCGGAACCACAATAGAGGGTCACAAGATGTGACTATCCCCAACGCCCCCTACATACCTATGATTGGGTCAGGTATGGGTATTCCTACAAGCCCTGCCATCCTCTTGTATAGCTCCAGATACTGATGTCCTCGGACTGTGACCTTGTAGACCGTCCTACCTTCATCATCTTCATCTTCGAGAAGGCCTCTATCCATTAGCTCTGTGAGGCTGATTTTCGCACGATCTACTGGCATGTTTGTGGACCTGGCTGCGCGAGTCAATGGACAGCTGCCGTAGATGTAAATCACACGGATGAGCTCTGCATAGATATCATATCTCGTTCGTTTCAGATGCACTTTCTTCTTCTTGGCCATCGAACGCAACCGATTCCTAGCATACTTCTTGCAATAAAAAAGCAGTGCATGTACGAACCTGGGAGGTACGACTCAGTAATCCTTTTGACTGATACGACAGCTGAGTCCGTGACGGGAATCTAGTGATACTGCGAGTTTTTTTGTTACTACGAGACTTAGGCGAGCATCTCTACGGCATGTCATTTGAGCACGACGTTTCAGAGCACATCACATCGATGCCCCCTCACATCAGAGCATGTGTCACGCTTTTTGGCTCCAGCGAAAGCACCGCACATGATCGTGCCTACACGCTAGAGCAGGATGACTTGGTTTGGGTTTACGTGTTCTTTGAAATGTTTACAGTTGTAGTGTCAACGACTAAGGGCGAGGACATCCCACGTCTTCGGAAGCGAATGTTCTCTCTTGGTAGGGCTTTTGCCAAATCATACGGGCACATAATAGATTCTTGGAGTGGCGACATGGGCGATATCGAGGGCGTCGACAAGCTTGTAGAACGATATATGCGGCTCAATCTAGATCTTGAGAGTGATATCCTGTCCAAGATTGAGAGCCTAGTTAACACTATTCTTGAAAATTACAATGTTGCCTACGCCGGAGTCTTTGATGCGGGAGGGGACTTGCTCTCGGGCGACATCCCAGCCAGTCATATCCAACGCATCCAAGATGAGATATACGTCGCTGGATTCAATCCCGGCGTGGATCTAATGCCACATGAAGTTGAGATTCAAGGTCATAGTGTGCAGATGCTCAGGGTAAGCTCACTATCAATTGCAGTAGCTGCTTACCGTGACGAAAGCCGAATGGCAGCCGCAAAGGCAGTGAGCGCGATTGCACAGGCACTTCATGAAGCAATGAATTAAATTGCACAATCGCTAAATGGTGTCTTATCTGCATGCGGATGAGTGACTGCTGATGGATATGCCCACTGAAATCATTGCGAGTGCCGAGAAGGACATTGAGCAAGCCCTCTGGCAGAATGTTCGGGACAATGACACTGACAAGGCATTGGCCGTCTATCACAAATCACGAATTAAACTAGTGTCACTGACCAATCTATCTGAAATGGAAGAGAAGGACAGGAACCGCGTTCTCGCTTACTGCCTAATGCGCATCGACGATGCATTATTCTCCAAGGGCGATACTGCAGACGCTGTGAGTCGAGCTCAAGAAGCATTGAGCTTGGCGCTAAGTTCCGATAATGAGGTTCAGATTGCTAGATGTCAGTTAACGCTAGGTGCCAGACTCATGAATCAGGGAAAGATTGCAGAGGCGGAGGAGCATTACCGCGGGATACTCACGACTCACATGGACAGCGAAGATGAAGACCTAATCCAGGTGGTTGGGTGGACCCTAATAACAAGGGGGCACCTATTGAATGCCAAGAGTCTCCATGACCAAGCGCTCTTTGTACTTCTTGATGCCGAGAATCGATTGAAATCCATCGGCAACTCTGCGGGTATTGCCGCCGCGAACGAGCTCTTGGTGAAAGTGTACTCGAATCTTGGATGGTCAGAGGATGCCCAGAAATGTCGTCGAATGGCGATCAAGTACAAGGAGAAGGCAAAACGCGAACAGAGATGAGCAATCTAGCAGATAGGCTCTCTCACATCACTGTACGAAACAAAGAAGTACTACGCGGCACCGGTAGGTTTTGTCAATGGGCTTGAGGTTTGCTAAGCAATGATTGTCGGCATTTGCGGTTCCCCCAAGAAGGAACGTTCCAACACACGATACCTACTCGAGAAGGCTCTCGAAGCAGCTTCGGATGTTCTTTCAGAGAGTAAGACTAAGCGCGCAACAACTGTTCTGCTCAACATAAGTGACTTCGAGATACGGCACTGTACTGGATGCGACTCGTGTGTGAGGAAGAAGCCCTGCCCAGAGAGTGAATATGACGATATGCACAAGATTGAGGAAAAGCTGCTGAAGGCGGATGGAATCATTATCGCTGCTCCATCATACTTCACTGCTGTCCCTGGCGTGCTGAAAGATTTCATAGATAGATCGAGACCGATGAAGATGTTGAACCATCAGCTGAAAGACAAGCTCTTCGGTGCTATCACCTATGCTGGTCTTCGATATGGTGGTCAAGAACACGTGATTGACTACCTCAATAGATACGCTCTTGGACAAGGCATGATTGTCGTAGGAGCTGTGGGGAGTCCGGTAAGAGATGGTACCTTCGGGTCAGGAAGTATGCAGACGGATGAGGGTGAATGGAGATCTGCGAAGAAGGACCAGCTAGCAGTTGAGGGTAGCCAGCAGCTTGGTCGTCGAATGGCTGAGCTTGTCAAGAAATTGAAGTGAATTGAGGGGTTATCATGGTGAAACCAGATACAGGCGGCAAGGTTCAGGTATACACCGGCAATGGCAAGGGCAAGACGACTTGCGCGTTAGGCCTTGGCATGAGAGCAGCAGGCCACGGACTTGAAGTGCTCATGATTAGTTTCATGAAAGCGAAGGTCGCTGAAAGGAGCGGAATAAACGAGGTAAACTACGGAGAGTTCAAAACTATCGAGCAGATTCCGAAATTCACAATTATCCCTGTCGGACGCGAAAGCTTTGTCGATAAGGACAACCCTGACCCCGTAGATATCGAGATGGCTCGGAATGGCTTGAAGATGGCGCAGGACGCGCTTGCAGAACACAAGTGTGATGTCTTGATTCTCGATGAAATCAATGTAGCTGTGGAGTGGAACTTGATTTCCTTGAATGATCAGTTAGGACTGATTGAAATGAAGCCCACGGATGTCGAGATCGTTATGACCGGTCGCTATGCCAGTAAGGAGATCATTGAAGCTGCAGATTTGGTCACCGAGATGAAAGAAATCAAACACTACTTTGAAACGGAGAAGCTTCTAGCTCGGAGAGGCTTCGAGTTCTAGATCAATAGAGGCATTGTAATGGCCTGTACCCCTTGCAGAATCGAACATTTAATATTGTGTTTGAAAGAGCTGGTCTTTTGTTGAGGAGGATAACCTAGTGGATGACCAGGATTCCATCAAGAAAGCGAAGAAGAGTTGGGAATCAAAAGATCTCTCCAACCAAAAGCAGTGGCGGGACGAGTTCGTTACGACCTCAAGCAAACCGATTAAGGTGATTTATACTCCGCTGGACATTCCTGACCTCGACTACATGCGTGACCTAGGATTTCCCAGTCAATATCCGTACACTCGCGGTGTGCAGCCTTCAATGTATCGTGGTCGCATTTGGACAATGCGGCAGTTTGCTGGGATGGGCAGCGCAGAGGAAACGAATCAACGTTTCAAATTCTTGCTCAATCATGGTCAAACAGGACTGAGTGTGGCTTTCCATCTGCCAACAATCTATGGGAGGGACTCTGACCACCCATATGCGCTCGGTGAGGTTGGAAAACTTGGTGTTGCCATTGACACAGTCAAGGACATGGAGATACTACTTGATGGGCTTCCTCTAGACAAGGTCACTACCTCAATGACAATCAACGCTCCCGCTTCAATACTCCTCGCCATGTACATGGTTGCCGCTCAAAAACAGGGAGTTACTCCGGCTCAGATTGGAGGAACTATTCAAAACGATATTCTGAAGGAGTACATGGCCCAAAAATCATACATCTACAGTCCTGCGCCATCGATGCGAATCATCACTGACATTATGGGCTATTGTGCGAAAAACATCCCCCGCTGGAACACCATATCCATTTCGGGCTATCACATTCGGGAAGCTGGTTCAACCGCAGCTCAGGAGCTTGCATTCACATTAGCCAACGGGCTGACTTACGTACAAGCAGGCATTGATGCAGGCCTGGATGTGGATGTCTTCGCTCCTCGTCTATCATTCTTTTTCAATTCCCATAATGACATATTCGAGGAGGTCGCGAAATTCCGAGCCGCACGCCGCATTTGGGCGCGCGAAATGAAGGAGCGATTCAAGGCGAAGAAATCAAGGTCTCTTTGGATGCGATTCCACACTCAAACTGCCGGATGCTCACTAACTGCTCAGCAGCCAATTGTCAATGTTGTACGTACTGCGTACCAGGCCCTTGCGGCAGTTCTTGGAGGCACTCAGTCTCTTCACACAAACAGCATGGATGAGGCTTTCTGCTTGCCAACAGAAGATGCAGTTCGTGTGGCCCTCCGGACTCAACAGGTCATCGCGCACGAGAGTGGAGCGGCCAATACGATAGACCCACTTGCAGGCTCGTACTATGTCGAGTCGTTGACCAATGAACTGGAGGAGGAAGCCTACAAGTACTTCGATCGGTTCGATGCTATGGGTGGTGTTATCCCCGCCATCGAGAAGGGATTCCCGCAGAGGGAGATAGCCAACGCATCGTACAAGTACCAGCGCGAGATTGAAACCAACAAGAGGAAAATAGTGGGTGTCAATGACTTCGTTCTTGAGGGCGAAGAGGTCACAATCCCGGTGCTCAAGATAGATTCTGAGATTGAGAGAAAGCAGGTGGAACGCACTCAGAGAATTCGGAGCGAGCGTGACAAGAAGAAGTTCGAGGAAGCTCTCAATGAGCTGAGGAAGGCTTCTGAGGGGACAGACAATGTTATGCCGCATGTCATCAATGCGGTGAAAGCCCATGCTACTGTGGGCGAGATATGTGACGTCTGGCGGGACATTTGGGGCGAATGGGACGAGCCGAAGATATACTAGATGCGAGAAGACGTCAGAGCCAAGCTCTTATCATTCTGTTTCATTGAGTTCGTCATGTGCTTGGAGTATTACGGTTTCCTCATCTTCGGAGTTGGGCACTAACCCCTCGATGGGCTCCTCGGGAGATTCCGCAGATGCGGTTTCCATAACATCGTCAAGCGCCCTGACTGATGGAGCCAGCAAGGCAGCAGTCGTTAGTACGATTGTCCCCACTCCTGAGGCAATAAACCAAATCGGAACGCCGTAAACGTCCGCCACTGGTCCAGCAATTACCAATCCAATGGGCATCATCGCAGCGGCTCCAGCACCAACGAGAGCAAACACTCTTCCTTGCATGTCACCTGGGATTGTCGACTGCAGTAATGCAAGGATGGACCCATTCACAATAGTGCCGAGAGCTGCCACGAGGAAGAAAAGAGCAGTTGCTTGGAGGAATGCATCTGGCGGCATCAGACCTATCAATATATCCACGATTCCCATCAGGATTAATGTGACAAGAGCTGTTACAGTCCGCTTTTTCCCTCCTCCCCAAATGCCAAGAAATACTCCGGAAAGCACCATCCCTATGGCACTTGCTGATTGAATTATGGCCAGATATGTTACATCACCGTGAAAATGGTTGGTGACAAGAATGGGGATCAGGGTGGAAGCGGGCCCTCCCACGAGGTTCAGGAACATCCCCATCAAGACTATCACTAGCAGTCCCCGTGATTTTCTCAGGAAGCGGAAGCCATCCATCATGTCACCGAGAACAGATTTTTCCACTAGTGGGCTCTTTCGCTCAGGCTGAGGGACATGAACAGCTGCAAGCGCGCCTATCGCAATGACCGCAGTTACCACATCTATCATCAGGATGGCACTCATTGGAAGCAGAATCAGAACAAGTGCTCCAAGCGGCGGCGCGAGTATACCCGCTGCTCCTTGAAGAGTCTGGTTCATACCCGCAATGCGTGATAGGTGCTTCTTAGGCACCATCAATGTGGTTGACGCTAGCATCGCCGGCCAGTGGAATGCACCTGCGGCTGAACCAATGAGCATGGCCAGATAGATATGCCAGATCTCTATAGTTCCAAAGTAGAACATGGCCACTAGGAAGAGAATGCTTAGAGCAGTAATCGTGTCTGCAACAATCATAGTTCTACGTCTATTCCATCGATCCACGTACGACCCCGCAAAGGGGGCAATCAAAATCTGTGGCAACAATGCCATTATCATGGTGATGGCGAGCACGGTAGCGGAGCCGGTTTGAAGTGTCAAATACCAGACAATGGTGAATCGTACGAGTCGACTCCCGAACAAAGATACGGCCTGACCACCCCACATGATGGCAAATGGGCGCACTGACTCTATGGTTTCTTCCTTTGGCGGTTCAGACAACATCGCACTGAGTTTCAGGTCCTTGGTGGGATATAATGCAAGTGGTCTAGGAATGAATTAACAATTGGACTTGCTGTCGCTGAATCCTTCACTTCACTCGCTTTCGATCGCCCGCAGTCGATGCCTATTTATTAGGGATACTTCTTGCGAGGTATCGCTTTCGACAATCCACTCCTCGGCCCTGCCGCTGAGAACGGAGGACTAACGATTGGTAGAGTACAATAAGGTCACGGATGAAGTTGTGAAGAAACTGGTCGCAATCTGTGGAGAGAAATACGTCACGGACAGCGAACCACTACGTTACAGCTATATGGCAAGAGGCATCATGGGACTGGAGGCCGTTCTTCCTGAGGTCGTAATCAGACCTGCAAATACTGAAGAAGTCCGGAAAATCCTCATGGTGGCTAACGATAACCTGAGCCCTGTCACTCCCGCCGCTGGCGGCCTGAGCGGGGGCTTTGCGTTGCCGGCTATTGAGCCGGGCGGTATTTTGATGGACATGACACGGATGAACAAGATGGAAGTCGACACTGAAAACCGAGTCATGATAGTAGAGCCTGGTGTGAGATGTGGCGATGCTTGGCGCATCTTCAAGAAGAAGTGGCCAGAATGGGCACCGCCAATTCCTGACGGAGCACCACCCGGTGCTACCATCCTAGGCGATGCCATTGAACGTGGCTTCTCATTAGTAACTGGAAGGTACGGACCGCAGGCTGACATGATCATGGGTCTTGAGATAGTCCTACCAAGTGGTGAGATGTTCAGGACCGGTTCATGGGCGCTTGATGGTGCGAAGGCGTTCTATAGGTGGGGTGTAGGCCCGAACCCAGATGGCCTGTTCCTAGGTTCTCAGGGTTCGATGGGCATTATCACCAAAGCTGCAGTGAAGATTGTACCGCATCCACACTTCAAAACGATTGTAGCTTATGGTGGCGACAGTTGGGAACACATCATTGAGCCCGCATGGGCAATTGGCAAGTACGAGATGGGGATTTCCGATAACACTGTCATGGTCCAAGGAGGCAACTGGCCCCTTGTGATGACCCGCTGGCCCAAGAGCAACGTGCCGCTCGACTACAAATTCTACGAGAAAATCGGCATTGACGAATACTGGATGAACTCGGAGGTATGGGCGCATTCGCAGGAAGAGCTTGATTTCACACTGAAGCGGATTGACGAGATTTACAAAGACTACGAGGTCAAGAAGAAGACAGTGTGCAAACAGCAGCAATTGCATCCCAAGCAGATTGCGTCAAGACTCAAGAAGCCGAACCTGATTGCAGTTCCGTACGGCCTGTACGAAGCAGGTTTCTTGTTCATTACTTGGTATTGCCCATGGCTCGAGAGCTCCAAGATGATGGAGGAGTACTGTGCAGCGATGGAGAACTATGGCTTCCCGCCAACGATGTGGGTAGCTTCCATCGACCATGCCAGACAGGCGATTGTGATGCCTATTCTTTGCTTCGACAGCTCTAAGCCAGGAATCTACGATAAGATTCGTGAGTTCAATATAGAAACCACGAAGAGCTTCTTGAAGCAGGGTTGGATCAATTATCGACCAGACCCGTTCGTGCATGCTCCCCTGACTTTCAGCAAGTCGAAGGACTACTACCGGATGCTCGTGAAGTTCAGGAAAGTACTCGACCCGAATCTCATCCTACATCCAGGGCGACTGGCTATTCCTTGGGCGTCTGTTACAGATAGTCCAAGCCCACTGGAGGGTGAGTAGGAAATGAAAGCGCATCCACAACAAAAGTTTCAAAACATAACCTACACAAGGAGGCAAGATTCCAATGACTAGTCTTGAAGAACTTCGCAAGATCAATGCGCGTTGCATACACTGTCGAGCCTGCCAATATGCCTATTCCAACGAGCCGGATAGGGAAGGGGCGGACGAGGAGTACACTGGCATGATGCTATCATGTCCAGGCGGCAACTTCTACGGTTGGGAAGGTTACTTCAACAGTGGCAGGATGTGGATGGCCCGAGCATTCCTTGAGGGAGACCTCAAACCCAGTCAAGAGATGCTTGAGGTTGTTGAGGCATGCACAACCTGTGGTTTGTGTGCTGAGCAATGCACAAACTACATTGATACAGTCGATATCATTGAAGAACTGAGAGCTGCCATTATCGAGTCAGGTGTTGAACCTCTGAAACGACACAAAATGATTGGAGATCGGGTTCTTGAAGAGGACAAAAGGAACCCCTATAACGACCCGCGGAGCGACCGCACAGCTTGGCACGATGGATCTGTTGATGACAAGAATATGAAGGTCGCATACTACGTTGGCTGTACTGGAGCATACAGACAGCAGGGCGTTGCCAAGCACACTGCAAGTATTCTGAAGAAGCTAGGTGTTGACTATACGGTACTGACTGAGGAGGTGTGTTGTGGGTCTCCAATACTGCGCACTGGTCAGAAGGACATCTTCAAGAAAGTCATGAATGAAAATCTTGAGATGTTCAAGGACTTCGACTTGCTGGTGTTTTCGTGTGCGGGATGCTTTAGAACGTTCAAAGTGGACTATCCAAAGCAGAGTGGCAAGCCCTTGCCTTTCAAAGTCGCGCATACACTGGACATCGCCTATGACCTCATCACAGAAGGTAAGCTCAAGATTGAGAAGCCCTACAATAAGAAGGTCACGTGGCACGACCCTTGTCACACCATACGGCATATCGGACTCGCAATTGAGAAGGAGATTCTTGAAAAATCTGATAACTGGTTGCTTGATAGCAGGAAAGCAGCCAAGGCGAAGGAAGCCTGGTACGAGCGGCCCAGAGAAGTAATCCGTGCTATCCCGGGAATGGACTTCCGTGAGATGTACCGAATCAAGGGCAACAGCTTCTGCTGCGGAGCAGGCGGCGGTGTCAAGACACAGTTTCCTGACATGGCCAATGACACAGCAAGAGAGCGAATTAAGGAGGCTGCGGCAACAGGCGCCGAAGTGCTATTGACCAGCTGTCCCTTCTGCATAACTAACTTCAACGATGCCGTCAAGTCGTTGAAGAAGGAAGAGGAAGAGACTGGTAAGGACTTGTCCGCTGTGGGTTCAAAGCTTGAGATTGTCGAGCTCCTAGAGCTAATGGACCAGCTGCTTGACTAGTTGAGTTTCTAGACTGGGTGGAATTATTCCTGCCCAGTCCCTTGGTCTTCAGTATAAAATCTAATATCTCCGGTTTCAAGGTCCGTTCTGAACCAGCTGCCAAGATCACTGAGTGGATTCGATTGCCATGAGAATCCAGGCAAGAGCAGAGCGGCGACTGGTATTGATAGTAGCCCTATCAGGGGCCCCAAGAAACCTGCAAGATTGAGCTTAGGAATGCTAGTTAGCTTCTGGTGGAATGACGAAGGAGCACCTCATCTGATGATGCTCGCGAGTTTGCCGGTGTGCTGTAGGTAGACAAGACCCCATATCCACATAATGGCAGTTAGAGAAGTCAGAATCTCGGGCAAGGCTACACCTGTCCAAGGCATTACTCCTTCAAATGTCCCCCACCACAGGTAGATTGAGATGAAGGGCAACACGAGTGAGATCAGGGCAAACCACCAGAGCTCTCGAAACCGAAGCCAGCCAAGACCAATGAACCACATAGCCCACGGGAATGAGAGGAAGAATCCCACGGACACTATGTAGTGAGTGGGGCTGAAGTTCTCCGAGAATACACCAATAGCGGCTAGGAATACCGACGCTATGGCATACGGGATGATGCCAATCTTTGTTGGTAAGTCAGTGAGTTGACGAAATAGCCAAATGATATAGTACACCATCACAATTCCAGTGATAGTCAATCCTGCATTGAAGATAATTGCGCGAACAACTGGATTTGGACCGATGTCAGTGCGGATGTAATGCCCTAAATCGCTCAATGCGTTGTCAGTCCAAGAGAAATCTGGTGAAATGAGAATTGCAACTGCAATGCCAGTCAAAGCAAGAAGGGGGGCTATTGCAGCCATGAGGATTGGCTTTGGTACCTCCCGGATTTTCTCAGATAGTGACATGACGCTTCTGACAAGCGTTCCTGTATTTGAGTACTCCTACGCGGGGCGATATGTCTACATGTTTCCGAAGCAATTCAGGCCAAGTATTCATTAGATGGATTGCTCGTGTCGCAAACACATAACCCCCAGCTCAAGGAGGAGATGAATAGGATGCAAATACCATTCAAAGTCCTGCAATTTGGCCTTGGAACTATGGGCAGGATAATCGCGCAGACACTCATGGACCGAGGAAACCTTGAACTGGTTGGGGTCGTTGATGTTAACCCCGAATACGCAGGCAAGAGCGTCGAGGAAATTCTGGTTTCAGATCGCAAGACATCCACGCTAATCTTTAGCAGCTTAAAGAGCGCACTTCAGGTATTAGGAGAACAACCCGCAGACATTGCCCTGATTGCGACGTTGTCCTCTCTCAAAGATATTGCATCATCAATCTCCAATTGCTTCGAGGTTGGAATGGATGTGGTATCCCTCTGCGAAGAACTGTCATATCCTTACATTCGCCATCCGAAACTCTCACGAAACTTAGATATGTTAGCCAAGAAACACGGAAAGACGGTTCTGGGTACGGGCATCAATCCAGGCTTCCTAATGGACCTCCTTCCCATATGCCTTTCAGCTCCCTGTCAGAGAGTTGACGCAATACACGTGACACGTTGCATAAACTCTAGTCGCCGCCGAAGCTCATTTCAGAAGAAGATTGGTACCGGCATGAGTCCAGCGGACTTCAAGAAGGCCATATCTGAGGGCTCGATTACAGGTCACGTGGGCTTGGTGGAATCTATTCGAATGTTCGATGACGCCCTGAATCTAGGATTAGACTCTGCAGTAGAGCTGCCTCCTGAGCCAGTGATTGCTTCTACTGACATTGAAACCCCCATTGCAGATGTAAAGAAAGGCGAGGTCATCGGATTGAAGAGCAATGGAGTGGGCTTGAAACAGGGAACGGAAGTTGTCACCTTGAGCTTCATTGCACATGCAGGAGCGGAGCCAGAGTTCGACGAGGTTCGCATTGAAGGCTATCCAAAAATAGTCCAGCGCATCGAAGGGGGCGTTCAGGGCGACTACGGTACTGTTGGTATGATCCTGAATATGATTCCCTTGGTTATTGAGGCTCCCCCTGGTCTCTTCACAATGAAAGATCTACCGTGTCCAAGGAATACCCAGTCGTTCTGGAGCGGCGATTAACGAAACCTCAAGACAACATATTGCTAAGTCAGGTGAACAAGAATGCTTGAGAAGTATAAGCAAGCAACTCCGAAATCACGCGATCTTTGGAGCAGAGCTCTAAAGGTGTTCGCAGGAGGTGTTAACCACAACATACGGACCTTCGGCATGGTGTCCCCCGGTGCATACCCTCCCTACATAAAGCGTGGAAAAGGTAGTAGAATCTGGGACGTGGACGGCAACGAGTATGTCGATTGGTGGATGACGCACTATTCGCATATCTTGGGCCACAATCATCCGCAAGTGCGAAAAGCAATTCAGAAACAGATGGAAGACTGTATTCACCTCGGTGCTTTGAATGAACATCAAGTCATCTTTGCTGAGAAGATTCAGGGGGCCATCCCATACCTGAAGAGAATGCGATTCTGCGCTACTGGAAGTGAGGCCGCCATGTATGCGGTCAGGCTCGCTCGACTGTTTTCCGGAAAACGGCTAGTAGCGAAGGCGCGTGGGGGTTGGCATGGCGGCAGTGATGCACTTGGATATCACATTCGCTTCCCTTTCTCTGATGACCCATTCTACGACGGCGTTTCATTTGAGTTCAATGACCGCGATAGCGTGGACTTACTAATGAAGAAACACGGAAAGGAGCTTGCCGCCATAGTAGTTGAGCCTGTGCTTGGAGCGGGAGGCGGAATTCCCCCAGAGTCGAACTTTCTTCCCTATCTTCGCGAAGAAACAGAAGCACGAGGTATCTTGTTGATATTCGACGAGATAATCACAGGCTTTCGGCTTCGCTACGGCGCAGCGGGGAAAGACATCTTCAATGCAGAACCCGACCTTCTAACACTGGGCAAGATTGCAGCAGGTGGAATGCCCCTCGGAGTCTACGGCGGACGTGAAGATGTCATGGCATTGGCCGCACCTGGAGCAAAAGGCGGGCGCTGGGTGGGCGGTGGAACTTTTTCAAGTCACCCACTCTCTATGGTTTCGGGGATAGCGACCTTGGATCAACTGCATTCA
>DAOWNS010000127.1 GCA_030642465.1 Candidatus Thorarchaeota archaeon
GCTCTGTGTTTTCTATGTTGATGTCATACTTGTTGATTATCACTCCGGATTTCACGTTGAAGCGCTGCAGCAAAGATAGAATGCGTTTCATATCGTGAACGCCGCTAAGTGTGGGCTCAGTTACGACAACCCCCATGGTGAGTCCAGTGACCGTTGCAATTACGGGGCATCCAATTCCCGGAGAACCATCAATAAGGACTCTCTCCTTTCCAGCGGCTGACGCGAGCTTTATGCCAAGCTGTCTCACATCTGTGACTAGCTTTCCTGAGTTGCCTTCACCAGGCAGCAGTTTTGCATGAGCCATGGGTCCGAAGCGCGTGGTTGACTCGAATAGATGTCCAGACACGCGGTCATTCATCTCTATCGCATGCTCAGGACATACAAAGGCGCAGACACTACAGCCCTCACATGCCATTCGATCAATCTCTGGAGGGTGTGCAGCCTCAAAGCGGCAATGCTCCGAACAGAGCCCACATTCAGTACATAGTTCCGGATCTATGTGGGCGACTTTGGAGCCGACAAAATCCGTTTTCGTAATAATCTCTGGATGAAGGAGAATATGTAGATCGGGCGCATCGACATCGCAGTCCGCAAGTACTAGGTTGCCTGCAATGGCTGCGAAAGCAGCAGCTATCGTTGTCTTTCCCGTGCCGCCCTTCCCACTTACAATGGCAATCTCAACGACCATCCTAGATCGCCTCCTTAATCTCTTCGAATACGGCCCTGAATTTCTCTGACCATTCGGGCATCTCCAGAACAAAAGGTACTCCTCTGGAGTACAACTCGGCAATCTTCCTGTCAAAGGGAATCTCGAGAAGTATTGGTATGTTTTGTTCTGCACAGTATTCGCGAACCTTGTCGTCGCCAATGCCAGCTCTATTCACTATCAAACCGTAAGGAATTCCCAGTTTCTGGATCACATCGACAGTCATTGCCAAATCGTGAAGTCCGAAAGGCGTTGGCTCTGTAACGAGAATCAAGTAGTCGCTCTCCCTCATGACCTCAATCACAGGACAGGCAGTTCCTGGTGGAGCATCTAGGATATTGATAGCCTTTGGATCTATCTCATTCTTCACCGCCTTGATCAAAGTGGTAGCGATGGGTTCTCCCACCTTTAAGGCGCCGTAGACCAACCTAATCTCGCCAACGTCAGCTGAGTGTACCTCACCGACCTGCCTTCCGACTTCGGTGATAGCCTTCTCAGGGCAAACAAGTGTACAGCCACCACAAGAATGGCAGAGTTCCTCATAGACAAGAACATCCGTTTTCCCCACAAAAAGCGCATTGAACTCACAGAATTCAGCACATTTTCCACATAATGTGCACTTCTCAGAGTCAATTACTGGCGTCGGAGATAGTACGGGAACTGATTCGATATTTGCAGGATGAAGCAGAGTATGCGCATTCGGTTCCTCAACATCACAATCAAGCAGCCTTGCACTTCCGATTGAAAGAGCAAGATTTACTGCCACGGTGGTCTTACCTGTACCACCCTTTCCACTAGCCACTGCAACAATCAACAGGCACTTCTCCACATTTTGATTGCTGTCTATTTGTGCTGTGCGTCTTCACAGCCTTCTGTGAGATCTTCAAGCTCTCGCTTGACAAAGGAGGCTACGACGTCATCTACTGAGTAGCTGTTTGCCTTGAGGACAGCAATATTCTGACTCTCGAAGCTTCTGATTCCTCGGGGACCCATCCCGCTCACGATAAGGACATTAGGATTGTAGCGCAGCACATTGTCGTGCGCATGTCCTCTACCGCCTGAGTGTTCGCTAGTACTGGCGTGAACCGTTTTAGCAGAAACTGAACCATCGTCGTTCAAATCAAATACCGTGAAATATCGAGCACGACCGAAATGTTCAGCAATCACTTTTCCTTCTGAATCATCAGTTGGGATTAAGACTTTACTTGTCATTTCTACCACCTACCGCGACCTCCACCGCCGCCACGTCCTCCGCCACCGCGTCCACGTCCGCCACCTCGTCCCATACCACCACCACGGCCCATACCGCCACCCATACCGCCGCCCATTCCAGCTCCATAGCCCTTTTGCGTCGGTCCGGGAGTAGCAAGCTTGGTCAGTGATCCCTGCTTGAAGCTCTCAATAGCATCCTTAACTGTACCTGAAACGCCAGTCATGATTTCAATGCCAGCATTTTGAAGTGCAGGATAGGCGTTTGGGCCAACGCTACCAGTAAGCACAGCTTCCACACCCATCGATGAAACCGTCTGTGCGGCTTGGATACCGGCGCCGCCAGAGGCACTCATGGCCGAGTTAGAGATAGCCTCGAATTGCATGGTTTCTGAGTCGGCGATGATGAAGTAAGCGCATCTGCCAAACCGAGGATCGATAAGAGCAGATAGGTCGTTACCTTGAGAAGTTACACAAATTTTCGTCATTTTTTACACCCTGTATAATGAATCAGGATTCATACTAGATAGTGAATCTGGATTCATAAAAACCCATCGGTATGGAACGAAAGAAGGGCGTGGTTTGTAAAGAAAGGAGAATGGCGTTGGAGGCGTTAGAGTGATGGATTTATCATGTAGGATGAGCAATCTAGCGATGTACTAGGGAAGTGAGTCACGATGGGATTTAGTGTTGGTATAGTTGGCAAGCCCTCATGCGGAAAAACATCTTTCACAAATGCTGCTTGTATGACCGATTTCAAGGTAGGGAGTTATCCATTCACAACTATCGAGGCTAATGTAGGTGTGACCCATGTCCGAACGCAGTGTGCATGTCGAGACTTCGATGTGACAGATAACCCACAGAACTCGATCTGTATTGATGGCATCAGGCTTGTTCCCATTAAGATGATTGACGTGCCGGGTTTAGTACCAGGCGCTCATGAGGGGAGGGGAATGGGCAATCAGTTTCTGGACGACCTTAGACAGGCAGATGTTCTGATTCATATTGTTGACGCTAGCGGGGCTTTGGACGCCGAGGGCCAAGAGATGGATGCAGGCAGTCACGACCCCGTTGAAGACGTGAAGTTCTTGGAGGAAGAAATCACAGCCTGGATACTTGCCATTGTTCAGAAAGACTGGAAAAGAATTGTTGGGCGGGTTAGAGCTGAAGGAGCTAAACTCGATGAGTTGCTTCTGGAGAAACTCTCGGGGCTCAAGATATCCAGAGGACACATACTCAAGGCAGTTCGGGACTCAGAACTGAAGGCTGAATCCGCGGATAAATGGACTGAAGAAGAAATAATGAAATTCGTAAAGATTTTGCAGAGGATAGCAAAGCCGATAATCATCGCGGCCAACAAGATTGACAAGTCCACTTCTGAAGAGAACTTCAAGCGCCTTCAGGAAACCTTTCCCGAGCTACTGGTCGTCCCCGTGAGCGCTCTGGCTGAAAAAGCGCTCAAGGATTTGGACAAGAAAGGAGTAATCCGTTACATCCCCGGGGATGATGATTTCAAGATAGCGAAAGCCGATGTGCTCAAGGAGGCGGAGCTTGCTCAGCTGGAGAAGATACGGGTGGAGATTCTCAAAAAGCATGGAGGCACTGGTGTACAGAACCTGTTGAACAAAGCCGTTTTCGATTTCCTTGATATGATAACTGTCTACCCAGTACATGATGCTAATGCCCTTGCGGATAGCGATGGAAACGTCTTACCAGATGTCTTTCTGGTGCCAAATGGAATAACAGCCAAGGAATTCGCTGGCGTCATCCATACAGATCTAATGGACAGCTTCATACATGCCATCGATGCAAGGACAAAGATGCGAATTAGTGACAAACATATTCTCAAGGATCGTGACATCATCAAGATCGTGAGCGCAAAGGGCTCAAAATAAGACGATTTCGGTGGCTAGCTCAATTGATCTCCCAATGTCCAATACTTGCCTATCAGTGGTAGATAGGTGAAAAGGTGCGCCTTCGCGGGATCCAGATGTCCGTTCTCTCCCAGTACTGATTCGTCTATATGTACCGCAACAACTTCGGCAATGAACAAATCATGAGAGCCAAGGCCAACTATCTGCGTTGTTTTGCATTCTATGTTGATTGGACACTCCTCTATCATTGGCGATGTTACTTTGGATGCCTTTGCAGCTGTGAATCCACACTCTGCGAACTTATCGAAGTCACGACCTGATTTTGTGCCGGAGAATTCTGTTGCCTCTATCTGGCTAGCTGAAGGTATGTTTAGAACGAAGTCACCAGCTTCTTGCACCATCTTGTGGCTGTAACGATTTGGCCTTATGCCAACTGCAATTGTAGGTGGTTTGCTACATACATTGGCAGCCCAAGAGAGTGTGATTATGTTGGGCTTTTTCGTCCCCGTTACACTGAGAAGGACCACAGGACAAGGAATTAACGCCGTGGAAGGCTTGAACTCGCGCTTCATGAGTATTGAAACTGTAACTCTACTTAAGAAAATGTTGGAGTCGTCAAGTTTAAGATGACAATGGTTTGACTTGGCGCGTCGTCAAATTGAGAGGTTTTAATGATGGCTAGAATACTTATTGCAGATGCATTAGCGGAATCAGCTGTGCAAAAAATGAAAGATGCAGGTCTTGAGATTGTTCTCAGAGACAAGGAAAAAGATGGCCCTATTGAGGAGCAAATCAAAGGGTTTGATTGTGTTGTTATCCGAAGTGCCACAAAGATGACAAAGGATGTCATAGCCGCTGCTGACAATCTGAAACTGATTGTTCGAGCTGGGGTTGGCCTGGACAATGTGGACCAGGAAGCTGCCAAGACGCACGGAGTGAAGGTGATGAACACACCAGAGGCTCCATCCGTGTCTGTGGCTGAGATGGTCTTTGCTCTGATGTTCGCTCTTGCTAGGAAGGTTCCCGTCGCGGACAGCTCCATGAAGGATGAGAGATGGGAGAAGAAGAAGCTCAAGGGTACCGAACTCTGGCAGAAGAAGCTCGGAGTGATTGGTTTCGGACGGATCGGTAAGGAGATTATCAAACGCGGCAAAGCCTTCGACATGGAAGTCATGATTGTCAAAAAGGATAGGCCAGGCAGAGAGGAGGAGGCAAAGAAACTGGGCGCTATACAGGTAGAGCTTGACGTAATGATTGAGCAAGCAGACTATCTTACAATGAATGTGCCCATGTCACCGGAAACCAAGGGTATGATTGGTGATGACCAGTTCAAGCGCATGAAGAAGACTGCGTATGTGATAAACACAGCTCGTGGAGGTGTCGTTGACGAAGCGGCGCTCCTAAGAGCGCTTGACGAGGGTTTGATAGCTGGCGCTGCTCTTGATGTTTACACTGCTGAACCGCCAACCGACTGGAAACTAGTGAAACATCCGAAATTAATTGCGACGCCACACCTCGCGTCGTCCACTAAAGAGGCGCAAGTAAGGGTCGGCGAGCTAACCGCTGACAAGGTCATTAACGAGTTCAAGTAAGTTGCATCGCTAACTCTTTAAGCGAATATCAATGGACAGGGATTGGCTTCGACCAAGAACGCTTGGTCAGGTCAAACCGTTCCTTTGTGTTGGCGGATACGTCCGCAAGGGATGTGGCCCATTAGGGCTGAACCACAAACAAAGCGAATTTAATCACTGCAAAGGAAGGCAATTGAAATGTCGGCATATAGACACATGAATGTAGCCTGGATTAAAGAGCAGAAAGACCGCTCCGAGATTGTCAGAAGCAGATTGATGATCTGGAGAAAACAAGGTAGAATTGTAAGACTCAAACGACCAACGAGGCTTGGAAGGGCGCGCAATTTAGGTTACAAGGCAAAGCAAGGGTACGTGATGGTCAGAGTTATGACTGGCAGA
>DAOWNS010000084.1 GCA_030642465.1 Candidatus Thorarchaeota archaeon
AAGCACACTCGTTTCAACTGGATACTCTTCGAATCCTATGTCCTCTAGTAGCTTGGCGCGCTCGATTGCTCCTGAAATCAGGTCATAAGCTATTTCGTAGGCTTTCTCAGGTTCGTCTCCATGAACCCATGTGTTGTGCTCTCTGAGGTTCGCCTGTGCAAGTCTGAACCTATTGAGCCCCTTCTCCTCCAAAATGTCCCTAAATAGTTCCTCATGAAGCTTCGGCGTACACGATGCTACTACAACACCTGTGAGGTTCTGTTCCTCGATGGTGTCTGCAATTCGGGTCTGCCCCTCTTTTGAGCACGTGAACATATTCCAAGTCGACAGAGCAACGCCCGGGTAATCATCAAACTCTTTGGAGAGCCTATCAACATCAATAACTCCACCAATGTTGGTTCCGCAGCTACAAACAAATACACCAATGCGCTCTTCGGTTTTCTTCTTAGGCATTCTACCGCACCTCCAGCTTTCCTCGAATTGGACTAGGCCCTAGATTCTGGATTTTCTCAGTGAACTCCTTCACGATGTCAGCGAATTTTATGCCCATGGCCGCGGATGCAGAGTCAATATGAATCCTGCCGCCCATGCCAATCTCCTCAAGAACATCCATCCAGAACTTTACGAAATCGTACTGCATGAAATTGCCGGCTTTTGGACTATCTCCGCCATAATGACACTCTGAGAGGAGACAACCTGTCAACAAGACACCATCGACTCCGTTCTCCAAAGCAGTCATGATGTGCATGGGCTCAACTGCGCCAAGACATGGTATTCTAATGGTTCTGATGTTCGTAGGATAGTGCAAGTGCATAAGGCCCGCTAAATCGGCCGCTGCATGCGAGCATTCCCAACACACAAAGCAAAGTATGAATGGTTCCCAGTCCTTGCTCACGGTGATTGGTGGAGGGGATTTCACCTCACCTATAATCTCGGGTAGCTTGTACGTCTTCTCCAACGTAAGGCAATCCTCAAGACAGGCCTCAATGCATTTGTTGCAGGCAATGCAACGATCTGCAGACCAGGCAATAGAACCGTACCCAGGAAGTCCATCAGGAACCGAGATGGCCATCACATCACCTTCTTGCTTAAGTCCTTGCAGTAGGGTTACGAGAGATTCACGATTCTTGGACCTGAAACCGTCGTGTGGAATTGTCGCCGTCAAGTAATCGGGAAGATTCATTGTTGGATCCAAGTCCAATGCGGCAGGTTCGCAGGCTAGGATACACTTCTTGCAGGCGCTACACGTCTGTGCACTGTATTCGATGGTTCCAAAGCCTTCAACCTTCTCCGGCACTACAACATCATTCTCAGGTGTCTTTACGGCGATGTTCCGGATCTTCTGGATGAGCTGGTCACGTTTATCCACGGTGTGCCACCTCCTCCTGCATCTTGTTAGGTAACGCTGCGATCATATACGTGGCCCTGACTCGTTCGGGGTCTTGGCCTATGCTTCGCAGCATATCCTGAGTGAATTTGACGACAAGCTCCGCCATATGATCTCCCGTTTGATGATGACAGCCGCCAGGTGGACAATGTGCAACAACAATGCGATCAGCCCCCACCGCCAGTCCTTTCAGAATTTCTATTGGAGAAACCATTCCCGCGCACGGGAACTGAATCACGTAGGTTCCGGTAGGATAGCCCTTTCCTGTGAAACCTGCAAGGTCTATCGATGCGTTTGCGCACTCACTACATGCGTATACAAATGTGAAGGGTTTCGTGCCCTCCATCTTTTTGTGGTTCTCCGCAAGAGCCTCGAGTCTAGCAAACCACGACTCCTTGCTATGAGATTGGAACTCAATAGCCCGCGTGGGACAAGCCGAAACACAGATGCCACAAAACTCGCAATGCTGAGAAATGTGTGTTACCTTGCCATCCACAAGTCTTAGTGCGTCATTCGGACATGCCTCAATGCACGCCTCACACACATCACATTGTTCCTCGTCAATGATTGGAATCCAGCCTTTGCGCCGAGTGGAAGCTCGAATGTCCTTGAATACTTCCAGAACCGCATTCCCAGCGGATGCTATCGCATCATCAATGCTCATTGGCATCTTGCCATTACCAGCAATGTAGATTCCTTTCTTGGACGTTTGAACGGGCTTGTTCTTCGAGTACCGAGTCGTTATGAAACCATCTTCGTCCAGACTCAATCCCGCTATTCTAGCGAGCTCGGCCGTATCGCCTCTCGGTCGAGTCATAGTTTGAAGTACTACTAGGTCAACAGTAAACTCTCTAATCTTCGACTCCAGCGTATTCTCCAACCGACAGACCATTCCTTCCTTGGTATCTTTGATTTTCTCCAAAGCACCTCTGACAAAGATGACACCAGATTTTCGAGCGGCTCGGTATATGTTCTCATCTTCTGTTCTTATGTTTGAATGCGCCACAATGACAGTGTTGCCGTTCTTCGCGGCTTCGGTGACAACTCGAAGAAGATAGCCACCCTCAACAGCACTGAGATGATGAGTTGGGTCAACTGCTACCAATACTGTCCGCACATCCTTTGGTTCTTGCTTTTCAAGGAGGGTGGCAAAATCCCCGAGGAGTATCGTTCGATCGGACTTACCGTAAAGCAATTTCTTAGCCATGGGCGGCGGCTTCTGTTCAACATTGGTCGCAATAACAATCGAACCACAATCAATGGTCGATATTTTACCATCTTGACATGCAAGAGATACGCCATACTTCCCAGATCGACCGTCGAGCCCGGTTATGGTGCAGCATATCGTCGTCGCGGATGCGGTGGCAGACACCAGCTCCTTCACCATTTTCGTGAGGGTTTCCTTATCAGCCATGAATTGGCCGGCTTCAACATAGCTTGCATCATCCCACGGGCAAGGCTCAAGAATCGTTACGTCAATGCCCAGATTCAGAAGGTCCGCAGCTACTTTCAAGCCGCACATGCCTCCACCGATAATTAGGACTTCCTTCTCCATATGGTTCTCCACTACTGTTGGAGGTTCCATATGGTCGACTCTGATTGCAGCATCACGCAATAGCACCGTAGCCTTGTTTGAAGCGCCCTTCAAGTCGTCAGAGTGAACCCATGCCACATGCTCTCTCAACGGTACAAAGGAAACAGACTCGGTCTTCAGTTTCTCAGACATGGGAATGCCAATAATCTGCGATGTGCAGGCTCCAATGACTACGCTGTCCTCATTGGAAACTTCTGATTCCAAAAAGGCAAGTCCTTCCTTAAGACAGAGTGCGTCGTGAATCTGAACACTATCGAAGACGCCCTTCAGCTCCTTCTCAATGCGCGGAAAGTCTAGCTTCTTATCAAGTGTCTTATTGCAGGTACACAGAAACAGCTTCTTCATCTAACGACCACCCTCCAAGTCAGCATACACTCTCAATGCAATAGCATTCGCCTCAGCAATACTAGTTGGTATATCCTCAGGACCTGTGGCTGTGCCACATGCATAGACACGTCCTTCTTTGATCACTCTTGACGCAAACCCGTATTCACCGAGGAAATCGGCTAATACCTCACTCTGACTGGCAAGTGGAGATAATGGGGATGCTAGGACCACTAGGTCTGATTCAATCTCCATCCGTTGCTGAGTCTGTGTATCTTCGACGATTGCAGTGGGCTTGCCGTCCCTGACAATAACCTTGTCAGGCTTCCCTCTAAGGAACTTCACACCCTTCTTCCTTGCGAGGTCCAGATAATGGTTGCTTGCTTTCTGAACGCGCAGATCCATGTAACATATTGTCACATCAATCTCCTTGTCCCTCAGCATATTCGCATGCTTCAGGGAGTACGTACAACAAGCTTGGGAACAGTACTCGGTTGCTTCCAAATCCCTGCTGCCCGCGCATAAGACCATCGTCACCTTTGCCGCATCATCTCCGGATGATGTGATTACTTGACCATTCGTATCACCGGCGGGATCAATCAGTCTTGCTAATTCTCTCTGGGTGATTATATCATCAGATTCGCTGTATGCATAACCGGCCAAATTGAGAGGTATCTTCTCCTCAACGCCCGTCGCCAAAATCAGCGCATCAGCTTTGATTGTACGCGTCTTAGCTTTATCTTCAAGATCAATCGCATCGACTCCACAGACTTCAACGCACTTGCCACACTGGGTGCAGTGGTCCATGTCAATAAGCGGAGCGAGTGGAACACCTTGAGATATCGGTCGATAGATTGCTTTTCTAGTACCGCCTCGAATTGCGTATTCATCCGGGATTTCAACATCGCATACATTGATGCATTCAAGGCATACAACACATCGGTCAAGAAGAACGTAGCGCGGATGCGATTTAATAGAAACAGAGATCTTTCCATCTGCTTCGGTTATCGACTTTATCTCCGTCTGAGTGTATAGCTTTAGATTCTTTTTCGATGTCAGTAGACTTCTATACTGACACCGTCGATGATGCCCATCGAACAGCTCTTCACAGGCATCTAGACAAAGAGCACAGTCGCCTGTGGGGAAGACACGCCCCAAGTGTGTAGCAAGACCGCCGATAATAGACTCCTTTTCAATCAGATGAACGGTAACACCCAAGTCAGTAAGCTGCTGAGTGACTTGAATACCAGCTAAACCAGCTCCGATAACAACAACAGTTTTTGTCATCTATGCGGCACCTCCGATTTTCTCAAGCAGCGGCCCTATTTTGACACGATGATACCGTCTCGCATTAGATATGACCATGTCCTTCATGCCCATCGATATGGCCAGTAACTCACCCAGATACAGCACAGGGATGCTATACTCCGGATCGAATTTTGCCGTTGCCTTTTTCTGCTGCGTTTCCAGCTGCGTGTAACACGTCGGGCAAACCACTATGATGGCATCCGCACCTGATGCTCGGATTTTCTCGATTCTGTCCGCTGTGAGTGTGAAGGCTTTGTCTGCATCTGAGGGCATAATCGGTGCCCCACAGCAAGACATCTTGTCTTCGAAGTCCGCCACCTCGGCGCCTGTGACTTCTATTATATCATCCATCCACTTTGGTTGCTCAGCATCGTCCATGTGAGTTGCCTCTAGCGGCCTCACAAGATGGCATCCATAGTGGGGTGCAAACTTTAATCCTTTGAGTGGATGAGTAATTTCCTTCTTTATTCGTTCCAGCCCAACGTCCCCATGAAGAACATGAAGGATATTCTTAACAATTAAGTTTCCAGTCACCTTCAGTCCGACCGTTTTTAGACGCTCATTGATTCTGCTCTTTAGATTTTCGTCTTCCTGAACCATGTGATTAGCAACAGCCAAAGTATGGAAACAACCACTGCAAAGAGAAAGAGTTTCCAATCCAGTAGTTTCGCTAACAGCAACATTTCTGGCGGCGAGCGTTACCCAAGCCTCAAAATCGACTCCTGTGAACGTTGTGGGTTCTGGACAACAAGCGTGTCCCGGGTTCGCCTCCAACTCTATATCGAACTTTTTCAGCACTGCTCGTGCAGCCAACTCGAAATGCGGAAGCCTAAACGGAATCATGCAGCCGGGGAAGTAAGTGTAAGTCTTCACCTTACTCATTGCCTTCACCTCCATATACTGACTCCAATTTCTCCAACTTCTTCGCAAGCCCAATTTCCTTAAGCACACTTGCGATTTGGTCAACTGGAGGCTGGCCAAGGTCGGGGAGACCCATCTTGTTTCTGGTCTTGAGCATAGATTCGTTCACCATAATGATGCGTCCACCAGTGAGTATTCCCCTTGCTCTGTCGAGAGCTGCTTGAGGTATGTTGCCTCCTACAAGGCCTCTGACCTTCGCCAGAATAAGGAGATGCGGTATCTTGACATGCTCGGGGCATCTAACCTCGCATTGCTCGCAGGTCAAGCAAGTCCAAACTAGCTGTTCCTCAGCCAAGGACTCATCGGCAAGTAGGATCTTTTGAAGGAACAGTCGAGGATTGAATGAGTTGTCAATCGCTGCGACTGGGCAAGCGCTGGTGCATCGTCCACACTGATAGCACCTAAGCAGCGTTTCTCCTTCGGGCTGCTCCAGAACCCAGTTACGGAAAGTTAAATCGGAAGTAGATCTACGTATGGCCATAGCGTTTTCCACCACTTACTGTTCTCCAAGTATTCGCAATGAAAAATCAAAGGTGTATTTTAGCTCACCGCTTGGTACAAAACCTGACTAAGCATTTCCAGGGACTTACACCCTGTAACCAACGATGATGAAAAATGATAGTGCAATGAAGAAAGGTGCTCTTTAGGGGTGGAGCGGACAGTGTGATGAAGGTGTACTGAACTTGTCAGAAGCTGTGGAAGCCCCCCACGAAAGGACTCTCATCGCGAACCTCACACCTAGGTTGCGAGTAAAGCTGATACGATTCAAGATGCTTGAGGTAGAGAGTCAGAGAGAAGTCATTGTCAAGAGCACCGGCAGGATGCACCGAGTTGCAGAAGTGCGGGTCGCAGATGAATCTGCAAAGATCCTGCTAACCATCTGGGATAATGACATTGAATTGATTGAGACAGGTAAGAGCTATGTCATCAGAAACGGATATGTCAATGAGTTCAGTTACAGAATGAGGTTGACGAGGGGTCAATTCGGTGAGCTACTGCTCTCCGAAACTCCGGTTGAAACTGTGAACGACAGTTGTGATATGAGCAAGCCATTTGCAGGAAAGAAACCCAAGAAGAAACGAGAGAGGTCAGAAAAGGGGAGGACCTTCCGAGGAACTCAGAAACGGGAATCTCGCGGGTATTGCTCATGGAAGAGCTTTTGAGGTGGTTCTTGATTCAATAGGACCAAGAGGAGCGAACTTCTTTGAATATCGATGTCGAGGGACATTCAATTCCATACCCTTGGGTTGTGCTTCGAGGCCGACTAAGATTGAGCGGTGTGAATCCTTGGGATGTTGAGAGAATCGTTGCTAATGCGGCTCATACTTTCAGAAAGCAAGAAACTGTTACAGAGTATGACTTGGTTCAAGCTTGTAGAAGCAAGATACCGCCAAAAGACCTCATTGTGCAGCATAGCTTCGATGTCCTCACCGAGTATGAACGATTGAGAAGAGAGAGAATAGGTCCACCACCTGTAGTACTTGTCTTGGAAGGAGCCTCAGGAACTGGAAAGTCAATGCTAGCCCTCAATATGATTTCCAATATGGCGGCAACTCGTGTCATCGGCACAGATACGATAAGGCAAATCCTCAGGGATTTTAGACCAAAAGAAACAAACCCTGAACTCCATTGTCACACATACCAGGCGCACACTCATAGGCAGACCGGCCCTGAGAATCTGAACCCCGTCGTGAGAGGCTATCTAGCCCAATGTGAGCTAATCTGCCCTCACGTGCAGAGGATGGTGCAACGCGTAGTCGCCGAAGGTGCTGATACTATTATTGAAGGAGTACATATTCTTCCAGGGGACCTTCACGATATTTGCCCAAGCGTTTTAGAGGTGCTAATCAATCCTGAGCCCAAAGTTCACAAAGAGATGTTCATCTCGAAGCACCTGACAAGCAAACTGAGGACTGTGTCTGATAATGAGAGTGACAGGCTCAAAGAGTTTCGTGCCGCACGATCAATTC
>DAOWNS010000017.1 GCA_030642465.1 Candidatus Thorarchaeota archaeon
CCTTGGTTTCAGGAGGTGCCTCATCCACTTCCTCAATTTCGGGCTTCTCCTGGGTTTCAATGGACTCCTCTTCAATCTCCTCATCATAAGTGAATAACTCATCGAGCTCGTCTGCTTTCTCAATCTCGGGCTCTTCCTTGATGACCTCAAGCTCAGGCTCTTCTTTCCTCTTTTTCTTCTTCTCTTTCTTCTCCGCTTCTGGCTGCTCCTTCGAAATCTTCTCACCCAGAACAGCAGCTTTCTTCCTGCCGATCCAGAAGTTGGTTCTAACTCTGCGGAGTCTTCTCATTCGTTTGAGGTCTACTTGTCCAGAGTTCTGCGACTTAATCAATCGCGTCCTCTTACGCTCTAAAGCCTTCGTCTTGTTTACCATTCTTCACACCGAAGGGAATTCTTTGCGAGTCCCTCGATGTTGATGTTATAACTGTGTCGGGCGCTTGGTCACTTGTCTTAGGGCAAGCCTTTTTCTTTTGGTCATGTGCATCAATTGATGTGCCCATAGAGGCACAGATACCTGCGGTGTCGGTTGATGACTAAGAAAAACAATGCATCTGTCAACATCCGTATTCGGCTAGACCAGAAAATACTGGACCGCATAGATCAGCTTGCTGAGGCTAATGGCCGCCAGAGATTTATCCGGGACGCAATCTTATGGAGGCTTGATGAGGACTTGCCCCCGCTATTGATGGAACTCTCCGAAGAGATTAATCAACTAGGAACAAGAGTCAGCCATCTTGAAAAGGTGCAGTCGACCAGCGTATACCTTGGCGAGTTGAACGATCTAACAAAGATGAAAGTCTGCCGGGATGACCTTGACCGCAATCTTCTCGCATACTTCTTGCAGCATGAAGGTGCCACAACACCCGAACTCGCATTGGCTCTGACAGGGAGTCAAGGAAAACGCCGAACAATACTCGATCGCTTGGACAAGATCAATGAGAGGTCGAAAACCATCCTGGGTGTGGAGATAGTGGTGCATAAGAAGGGCATTGTCAAGGGTAAACGTGGCGCTTGGTGGTTGGTAAACACGGAGAAACTAGTATAGCGGTTCTCTATTTGAACTCGTCTTTGACAACCAGCTGAGGTTTTCTGAGCAAACGATTTAAAGAGAGCAAGCCTGTGGGGCTTGGGGCCGTAGTCTAGCATGGATAAGGCACCAGCCTCCGGAGTTGGTCATCCCCGGTTCGAATCCGGGCGGTCCCGCCACAATTACTCTTCTTCATTAGTCAACCAATTCGATTGTAGTTTAAATGCCCAATAGGGGCACATATTGCCGAACTGAGGTTTCTAATAATGAGCGCCGTTGAAGAGATTAAGACACCCGCCAGTCGGGTCGTAGTCAGGTTCACAAATTACCTGAATGGGCCTCTGGGGCGGAGCGTGCTTGATAACCTAGATGAAGGAGAGAGTTTCATCCTTCAGACATCAGATCACACTATGCGTATAACTAAACGAAAAGGCAAGGCAGTTGTAAGCCTAGTTAGCATTCCGGCGGCATGAGAGCAGCAAGGGACGCAAAGGTGCCGCAACTTGAGTCACGTCAGCACGATTCTCTACTAGGATAATAGCGAAGAATCTTTAAGATAACTCAGAGTTTTTGCCAGCGGGGCCGTAGTCTAGCATGGATAAGGCACCAGCTTGCGGAGTTGGTTATCCCCAGTTCGAATCTGGGCGGTCCCGCCACAGCCATTTTCTTTGCATTGTTGATATGATGGAACTGCATTTTCCTCTTTAAGCCACGGAGAATGGCGAGAAACCTTGTATTCTAAACGCGTTGCTGCCATCTTCGCAGTTTCTGGAAGACTTGAGCAATTGTTTCTGCTCTTGCGGATTGCTTTTCAACTTCCTCTCTGGACAAGTCGCGAATCTGGGCTGCCGGGGCTCCGGAGCTCACGCTTCTGGGAGGGATAACCACATTTGCAGGTACAATGCTGCCAGGCGCAAGCTTTACGCCCTCTCCAAGTGTTGCCCCATCGAAGATGACACACCCTTCACCTATGCTCGCCATATCTCCGATGTAGACTCCATGCAATACTGATGCTGTGCCTACAACGGTGAGATTGCCAATGATGGCTGGATTATCTTCAGTGTGTGCATGTATTACCACACTATCCTGAATGCAGGAGCTCTCCCCAATTCTGACTGAAGCTTGATCACCGCGTATTACGGCACCTGGCCATATGTTCGCCTGCGCACCAATCTCAACATCGCCCACAATAGTCGCTTGCGGGCTCACGTAAGCTTTCGGATCGATTTTCGGAGTCTTATCACCAAAAGGAAGAATCGGCAAGTTTGTTACCTCGCTATGCGTTAACTTGGAACCGGTTGTCTTCTCTAATAAAACAATGGAGTTGGGACGGGGCTTATTCCATAAGCTGCTTAATCACGCTCTTGTAGTGCTCTGTCGGCCTAGTACCTATCAGACGATCTGTAGTTTCTTTCTTGCCACCCTGAAGAAGCTCAAACTTCGCTGGTTTTCCGTCAAAGTAGACGAGTACACAGGGTATGGCGTAGAGGTTCTGCTTAGCAGCGAACTCTTGATGAATCTGCGTGTTGATCTTTAGAAATCCAATGTCTGGATTATCTGCATATTTCTGATCAAGCTCATCCAATATCGGCCCCAATGCTAAGCAAGGTCCGCACCAAGGCGCCCAACAGTCTACAAACAGAAGCTTAGTTTCATTGATCGCCTTCTCGACAACATCTGGCGTGACATCATTTACCAATAGAGTTCACTTCGTTTCGGTGTTCAGAATTTGAAGCACCTAATAATGTTCCTAGTCCCCAGTGGGTTGAAAACAACTATTCTAAGAAGAAGGAGGAGTTCCCCCCGAAGTGAGAGAGAAAGGAATGAGAGAGTGAGTTAGGGGGGGAACTCTGTTTTGTACCTAAGCCGCTTCGGCTAGAAGATTCTCAGCAATCTGGTCGTAGACCTCGTGCGGCATTACGCCTACAAGTTTGTCCATCTTTCGTCCGCTGCCGTCGTCAAACACGACACGTTTGCCTTCGCTGTATACAAGTACGCTAGGAATTCCTGAAATCTGATTTTCTGCACTGAATTCCCTGTTCTGATCCACATCAATCTTGACGACTTTCAGACCCTTGTCCTGGAACTTCTCATCGATTTCTTCCAAGATGGGGCCAAGGATTTTACAGGGCTGACACCAATCTGCGTGGCAATCAACAAAGACTACCTTGTTATCGCCTATCAACTGTGCCAATTCGTCAGAGTTAACATCTTCAACCATTGCTAATCATCTTCCTGACCACTGCGGGTCGGTTGTGCATGGCGATTACACAACCGCATATAAGGTTAGCTGTTGTGGCGTCGACTTGGGGGGTTGTGAATCACATTCTGTGCCAAAGTTTGATAAGAGGAAATCAGACGGGGTCTGTAGTTCAGGTGGTTAAGCTAGTGCCCGTTCTTCATTGTCCAAAGTGTGGTTCAACACTAGACATCAGGAAGGGGGGTCACATCTGGACTGTGCGATGTTACTCCTGCGATGCAGAGATTCTTGTTGATGGAAGGAACAAGGATTTGTTCGATGCATATGAGGCATACACGGAAGCAATCAAGACTGGACGCGTTTCTACTGGAGAAACGAAAGGCTCCCCTCGTACAACCATGGCGACTGACAGGATAGCAGATGGTCGGAGTCGTGCAACACGCAAGTCCCGGCCAAGTCGTGCTCCTGTCCAATCACGGACGGAAGTTCGAAAGATACTAGAGAATGGAGGCTCCAATTTTGAAACTCTCAAGAATGAAGTCCGTGCTTTGGTCACCAAGGGGAATGACTACCTGGTCACCTATCGACTTATGCCTCAAAGCGATGCAGAGTACGGTTGTCACGTAGACAATCTCCAGTTACCAACACGGCTCAAAGAGCATCTCCAAGCTAAGGGAATCAAGCAGTTGTATCGCTTTCAAGAAGAAGTGTATAATTCAATCTTGAAGGGCAATGATGTGGTCATATCCGCTCCTACAGCACAGGGGAAGACCGAGGCATTCATTCTACCTATCGTAAGGAGTCTTTTAGTTACGGTGCAAGAAGCCTTCATGAGTCCGGGCATTCGGGCTTTACTGATATACCCCACAAAAGCACTGGCAAAAGACCAGTACAGCAAGATCAAGGGAATTTGCGAAGCTTCGGGGCTAACTGTGGCTGTATTCGATGGGGATGTTTCGCAGGCTCAACGGAGCAAGATATACGAGCGCCCTCCAGATGTGTTACTCACGAATCCTGACATACTCCATTATCATCTTGGATGGGACCGTTCTCGATTGGTGCCCCTGCTTCGCACGGTGAAATACGTGGTTCTCGACGAGATTCATCTTTACTCAGGGTCGATGGGTACCAATGTTTACTATATCTTGAAACGCCTTGAGTTGGAGGCTGGCAAGTTCCAAAAGATAGGTGCCTCTGCTACGATTGCGAATCCGAAAGAGTTTGCTGAACAAGTCTTTGACTGCGGTGTACATTCTGTGGAGTCAATTACCGCTAAACGTGGACCAATCCACTTTATGATGTACTATCCGGAGAAACGCAGCAAGTACAGCATGATTGTGGATATCGTGCAAACCCTACAGCGCGGCGGGTTCAAGACTCTCGTCTTCGGTAACACGCATTCTGAGGTTGAGCTTCTTAACATATTCATCAATGACCTCGGAATCAAGTCGATGGTTCATAGGGCGGGGCTTCCCAAGAAGTACCGCAGCCAAGTGGAAACGGACTTTAAAGCTGGCAGATTGTCTGTTCTAGTTTCTACACCGACTTTGGAGCTAGGGGTTGATATTGGTCACCTCGACAGTGTAGTTAGCATGATAACTTCGATTACGCGGCTCACACAGCGCATGGGTCGTGCAGGGAGAAAGGGTCAAGAGAGTGTGGCGATACTTGCCCTCAGGGAAAATGACCCGATATCATCCTTTTACAAGAATCAGCCTGAGAAATATTTCACAGATGTTGACGCTGCATACATGGAACCTCAGAATGAAATAGTTGGATACTACCAGCTCATCGCTGCAGCAATGAGTGGCAAATTGAATTCATCTCATTTCCCGCAGCAACGCAAAATCCTTGAAACCCTTGAGAAGGATGGCCTTCTTCATGTTAGTGAAAATGGTAGTGTTAGAGTGGTAGATTCAGAGAAAGCCCGAAAGGCTTGGAGGGGCTACAGTATCAGAGGGATTGGCGATACAGTTCAGATTAGGCTAGGGAAACGAACAATCGGAGATCGGTCCATGCCAATGGCCGCTCAGAGTCTTCATCCCGGTGCAATCTATCTTCATGGTGGGAAGCACTTTCTTTCTGTTGAATTCAAATACGCTCCCGGCTTTGGGAGGGCTACAGTCGCTTCAATGCAAGATCGGACCTACCATACTCGCCCATTGTATTCACTCATGCCCAGAATCTTAAGTGTAATTGAGGAACGAAAAATCTTGGGACTTGACGCCATTTATTGTACTCTAGAAATGACCCAGACTGTTCAAGGATACGTCAAGAAGGAAACTCGAACTGGAAAAATCCTTGGGAAATTCTTCCTACCTGAGCCTCTTATTTACAAGTATATCACGCGAGGTTTTGCTTTTACTGCCCCCGAGCCAACATCTACTGTAAACGACTACATTGAAGGCAAATTGAAGGTTTCCAAGGGCCCGAAGCTGGACCCAGCCGAGCTCTATGGAGGTGCATTCCACGCGTTGGAGCATGTTGTGATTGAGTCCAGTGATATGCTAACAGGTGGGAGTACCAGAGAGATTGGGGGTGTTTCGATGGGTGATTCCGGAATCATCTTTGTTTATGATGGAAGTCCAGGAGGAAATGGTGCATCCAAGTTACTCTTCTCAAGATTGGATGAAGCCTTTAGACGGACTGAAACCATCTTGATGAGGTGCGATTGCCAGACTGTGGATGGTTGTCCCCTATGCACTTACTCATATCAATGTGGCAATAACAATCAACCATTATTCAAAGCAGGTGCCCTAGAGAGTGTGAGAAAGATTCTTGGGAATGCTGAAACCAGTGTGGACACAAAGGAATACCGCGGTTATCAACCAATTGTATAGTTAGAAAGGCGAGAAAGCATGACAGAGTTTCTCATTGGACGAGGTCACGACGGACCTGCAAGAGTTGGTGTGTACAGGATGGGATCCACAAAGGTTCAGACTCCATTCTTGGTTGGCTCCCCCAACACAGAGTCCATCATAGGATATGCAACTCTTGGGAGAAATGATAGTCCTGCAGGCGGACCAATGATTCTTGCTGTTCCCTCGCCAATTCATGATTCGAAATCATTCATATCAGGCGCCCGCGAAGATGACTCAATCCTCTTGCCTTCGTTTCCTGCTGTTTCGTTTCTCGGCCCGGAAGCAGCGGAGCTAATGCTAGAAAGCCAGTTGCGTTTCATTAATGAAATTCAAGGCGGGGTCGACCCTTCTCGCTTGATTGTCAGAATCCCCCGGCAATTAACTCCTGAGAAACTTACATCAATGCTGGCAAAATTCTCTTCCTTGGGGGTTAGGGCTGCATCCGTACTCTTGGATGGGTGGCTGGGACCACGCGATTACAGCGCCCTCAGTAACCGGACCGTGCTGCCAATCGATTGGCTGGCCATTGCACTCGGCAGAATATCCCCCTCTTCAGTCCCCTTCCTCTTCTATCTGGGCTTTGATGTATTTGATTTAGGATATGCGAATGAATCAGCCTCGAGGGGAGTGCGTCTTTGGAATCTCTCGGAGGAATCAATCACTGGCGAGATTCTTCCAAGGACTTGTTCGTGCACTGCGTGTGCAGAACATAGCGATCTTCGAGAACTAGACAGAGAGAAGCTTCATGCAGTGTTGCGGGATCACAACCTGAACATCTACCAATCTGTTTTGTCCGAGAGCATCCAATCTTTGCGTTTGGGACGCTTGAGATGGCTAGTTGAATCAATGGTACATTCAAGCACTGCTGCAACTTCTCTACTCAGGAAGACAAACAAGTCACTATTCGCTTTTCTTGAAGAATTCACACCGACATCGGGTCGAACCAACCTGTCCCTGATTGGTCCCGAGTCCTACGACTCGCCTACAGTGAAACGCTTCCGGGACTGTCTAGCATCCAGATACACGCCTTCCAAACGCAAGAAACTCGTTTTGCTACTTCCATGTTCTGCGCGAAAACCATATTCCGAATCCAAGTCTCATAAACGTTTCATCAATGCAATAGATCGCGCGATTGGGGCTGCACGTTCTTCAGTAGCGGAAACCATTCTGACCTCTCCTTTGGGAGTGATTCCAAGAGAATTGGAGCGACTGTATCCTGCTGCGTACTATGATATTCCAGTGACTGGGGACTGGGATACCGAGGAAACCGAAATCGCGGCCGATGCTCTTGTAACGCATCTCCAGAAGTTTGCGAAGTCTGCTGAGGTTGTGGCACACGTTTCAGGCGGCTATCTAGATGTTGTGAAGCGTGCAGAGGATCGTGTTAGCCAGCGCATTGTATACACGATAGATCAGCACTCACCTTCGAGTTTCGATTCTCTACAGTCACTGCAGAATGTGTTGAAAGATATGCGTGAGATTTTCTCGTTGAAAGGCGGTCCCCCCGCTCTCTTCGAAGACACACTACGCGCTACTGCAGACTACCAGTTCGGGCCAGGGGCTGGCGAAGCACTTGTGCCCGACGGAGCCAAACTTGGAGGAAAGCTGTACAGAATGGTTGTGTGCAGAGTTGACAAGGAACAGACATGTGCATTCATCGGTGAACGTGGCTCGCTTTCCCTAACGCTTGAGGGCGGACGCCGTCTGATTCCACTCCAACGCTACTGGGTGCGATTTGAGGGACGCAAATTGGAAGGAGGTTCCATCTTCGCAGTGGGAATCAACGAGGCCGACTCAGGAATTCGCCCTGGCGATGAAGTAATCGTATTGAACAACCAGGATGAGCTCATTGCAGTGGGTCGGAGTGAGATGTCTGGGCGTGAGATGTGTGATTTCAAGAAGGGCCAAGCAGTTTCAGTGCGGCACAAGGTGACGTGATACAAAATGAGCGACATCATTGAACGGCTTGAACATATCTTAGTGGATTCAACAATTAAAGCTCGTGGCACTTCAGTGGCAAAACGACATAGACGAAACCCAACAAAACCCTCAGCCAAATGGATTGCACCTGCACGGATTGGAAACGAGGTTGGTGTGGCACTGGCAGTCGTATTGGGAACGATCGGGTGTTCACATGCCCGTGGTGATTCCGGGGGTTGCACGATGTGCAGTTACCTGCTGGATGGTGATGAACGCAGTCCGACCACTGATGAACTACTGCAACAGTTTGATGATGCTCACTCAGAATTGGCAAATGAAGCGGCTCCTCTTTCCATTAAGATCTATACTAGCGGAAGCTTCTTCGACACCACCGAGATACCAGCTGATGTCCGCACCAAAATACTCACCCAAATTGCCAAGGACGAGCGGATACAAGAAGTTGTCATTGAATCTCGACCTGAATATGTCACACCTGAATTAATGCGCGAAACACGTGACATCTTGGGCTCTCGTGGAATCGAACTTGGGATTGGCCTTGAGAGCTCAAATGATGCTGTCCGATCAATTTGTATCAACAAGGGGTTCAACTTAAGCAGCTTCAAGGACTCTGTGGCAATCGCTAGGGAATACGATATTGGAGTCCGCGCCTATGTTCTCTTGAAGCCGCCCTTTCTAACGGAGAGGGATGCTCTCTTGGACGCAATCAAGACCATTGAAGATGCCGCCAAGTTGGGGGTATCAACGATTTCTATGAATCCTATCAATATCCAGAAGTACACTCTTGTCGAGCGCCTCTGGAGGAAAGAGCAATACAGCCCTCCATGGTTGTGGACTGTTTTGAGTGTTCTAAGGGATGCTCGGGAAAAAGTGGGGCGATCGGTCAATATTCTGTGTGACCCCGTTGCTGCAGGGAAGGCTCGCGGCGCGCACAACTGCGGTTCTTGTGACGAATCCATAACCAGCGCTATCCGGGAGTTCTCAATCTACCAAGACATTTCTGTGTTTGACTCACTAGATTGTGACTGCATGCGTCGGTGGCATCATGTCCTCAATCACGAGGATATCTCTTTGCTCATCCACTCACGCAGTCGCAGGAGCTAGCTGGAAAGGCTTAAAGCGGATTAAGCACGAATGGCTTCGTTTCAAACGGTTGAGGTGTTAAGCTATGACACGCTATGTGACACGTGTTTCAATTTGGTTCTATAGTGAAGGGGCATCTCCCTCTGTTGTAATGGAGAAGCTGCTTGAACTTGGCTTCAAGCCTGTGAGAGGTGCTTACGATTTTGTATATGAGCATGGAAAAGACGAAATGGATGACCACGATTTAGTGGGCGCAATCCTTGAGATTTCGAACGCCCTCCATGCAACACTGAAGGGGTTCAAGGTTCTGTATACGCTTGATACACAACGTGCAGAAGATGTAGATCATGCACTACTTCAGGACATTGATGAATTTCTGGATTCAACACGAAAGGAAATTCGCGATATTGAGGGTGGTCACAAGTAAACGTAAAATCGAAAGGCAGGTGGGGGAATTGGACCCCCAACCTGTTGGCAGGGTGTGCGTGATCGATTAGTCAGATGTCACTTGCGGCTCACGGCGCTCATATTCGCCTTCACCGCTCACAGACAATCTGATTCTTTTCTTCTCGCCAGGATTCATCCGGGTGAAGGTCCACGTGACGTTGCTGCCTTTGCGTGCTGGACTTACCTTCGGCACTAATTCCTCAGGGTCAACTGATACGTATTCAAAGCCAGGTGGTATCCAATCTTTTACAACGACGTTCTCCGCAGTCACCTCGCCTCGATTCTCAACAACTAGCACAACGACGTACTCCCCGAGGTCTGCGCCCTTGTTTATCGCCTTCTTCGTTGATATACTCCTCTTCTTGTATATGACTTCCAGCTTGTGGTCTTCGCCTGCTACAGTAGCCAGTAGTCCTGCGGGATGTGTAGTGGCAGAGGATAGTATCGGACTGGGATACTCCTTCTCAGGCCTACTCTTCCATGCCATTATGGCATAGTTAATTTTCACAGTTTCGCCAGGCGCAAGTTCTCCCACGGAATCCTTGAGATCACGTATCCCAAATGTGAGCTTATGTGTGGTTTCCGGGTCTTGGTTATTCGGTTCTTTTGTAAACTCGAAGTCCCCAGTGTACTCCTTCCCGCGAATCCAGACGGAGATATGCTTCTTTAGAGGTGGCATGACATCATCAGGAAGGTCATCCTCCACAAGAATCGCATTCAGTTTTGCAGAGCCACTGTTGGTGATTTCAATAGTGACCTCAACGGGCGTTTTATCAAAGCTGTCCACTGCAGGGGGTTCGAAAACTTTTGTGTATCCAATTCGTGCTACGGGGATAATCTGTGCTGTCTTCTCGATCGTCCCTAACACTCTCTTTGTGACAATTTTCATGGGCGTATAGATGACATCCTGGCTGCATTTTGGCGGCGACTTGCTCTCAATGTCAAACTTTGCGCTCCAATCCTGGTCGGGTGCCATCTCAAACGCAGGGCTCTCATCTATCTTTAGCTCTTTCTTACCGCCGCCCTCTGGAACTAGGAATACAGCTGCCTTGTCAAGTCTTATCATTAAATCGCTCTCATTGGAACACTCGAGTGTGCATTCCCAGTGGTTTGGCTCGGTTTCGGCGTTCTCGATTCCAGTTAGAAATTCTGTCAAAGCGGTCATGTCCGGATCCAGTATAGAGCGCTGCTGTTCCTCAGCTCTATAGGTCACAACTATTTCCCCAGCGACTTTGGACTTAACGTCGGCAACCTTGCCAATCGCAGTCACAACCAGAGTAGAGCTTTCCTCAGGATAAATCGTGAAGTCTTTCCACACAATCTGACTGGTACCTTCGTCAAATTCAGCCACTCCTGATGTCGCGCTCTCGATGGTAATCTCGGAGAGCTCTGGAGGAACAGTCTTGTTCAATATGATGTTGTCAATCTGTCCGCTTGAGTTATTCTTCAACTGGATTGTCATCTTGATCGGATTATCCACGCCGAAGATATAGGCCCAATGCGGGTCTTCAGTTTCAACACTTCCACATGTGTCATAAACCTCAGTGAGTGCGAGGAGTGGAGCTTGTACACCAACCGTGTAGTATGTTTCCCAATTTCCGCCGGCATCAATCTCTCCCCCAGGAAGGTTTTTCTTCCGGATGCCAGTGCCTTTCCCAGTTTCACCTAGGTGGACCTTGACGTTCCATATCCTACATCGATCCGATGGGTTGGTCACTTTTAGAACGCCTGAAACGTCTATATGGTCAAGGCCGCTTCTTCCGCCTAGTGTGACGGTTTCGCTTTCTTCCAAGTCAATGTTTACAATTTTATGCTCGCTCAATCGCGGCTCACCCACTTGTCTTTCTTTTAACCTCTCGAGCGCGTATTCTGCTCAAAGCGCAGCTCAGCTAATGGACTAGGATAGTGTATGTCTGAACTCGTTGCCTGCAGCCCAATGAATCTCTAAGACTTGATCGTGCTCCATGACTACGGGTATGACTCCCTGTCCAAATTGGGATACATATTTCGCGAAATTCGATGGTTGATCTGGCGAAGTCCACCTTATGGGGATACCAATCCTAGGTTTGGCGTCCAAGCATAGGCTGACCGCATCTTTTACTTCGAACACTTCTCCGCCTCCTATGGGCGCTATGAGAACATCCATCTCGAATTTCCCGAATGGTCCTTGCACTACAGTATCACCAAGATAGCCGACCTTCATGCCGCCCATCTCGATGTAAAGTCCAAGGTTCTCGTACCTCTCACCTGACGTGGGATTCTTCTTCTGAAGGGGGTATGCACTGATCTTCAGGCCTGGAGTTTCATAGGCTTCTTCAGCTTTGAGTGTATGAAGCAACCAAGATTTTCCGCCCTGCGACCTAACCTTCTCAACGGTTTCCTCGTTTCCTAGGAACCAAGCTTTGGCACTGGCCGCGATTTCAGCGGCATTTCCCATGGAGTCGTCATCATGGTTTGTAGCCACAATGATTCTCACGTCAACATCTTCAGGTACAACGGGTTCGCCATTCCAAATCCCTGGGTTCAGCAGGAGTGTAATGTCCTTAGACTCCAGTATGAATGTCGTATGGCCGAAGTATGTGAGTTTCAGCAATCAAGCACTTCCCGTCGCTTCGCTAAGTTACCATTTAGCCAGAATACTTGCTACAGAGGAATCGTGTGGATGTGTCCTTAAAAGATAATTTCGCACAAGCAGAATCCAGCAATGACTACAGGTGATATTACGCAGGTATTGCTATCACTGACCTATGCATTCCGAGTGCTATCTTTTTATGATTGCATCCGCACTAAACGGTAGCAGTCGTTTGGATGTGTAATTGCTAATCTAAAAAGAGGGGTTTGATGCTCGAGAAGATTCTCACTGACAAGTTCAGGAAACTATTGAAGACGGTTCTTCTAGACATTAAGAATCAACAAGACCTTCGGGATGAGGAGGAGTTCGCCAAGGATGAAGCAAGAATCAAGGAGAAACTTCTTGATACCGTAGAGTCCTACTCTGCCAATATTGTACTAGATGAGGACTTCCTAATCGCAGCTGTTGATGGATCCGGGACTGAAAACTTCGGCATGCTGGATGACATACGTATTCATCTGCTTAGCACGGCAACCGTGATACTTGACACTAACACGCAGAAAGGTCCTCCATTTTCGATAATGAGTGGAGCGGCCCTAGGCGCCGAACTTGGAGAACAGCCCTCTCTCGATATGCATTGGCATTCCGGTGTGCGTCACGATGCAAAGAATAAGATGGCCGACAGCCTGACGTACATCTATCCCATCAAGGATCCAACTGAATACGTGACACAATTCTTCCGAGATGATTTGGGGCCCCAAATAAAATCGTTTTCCGACTTGGACAGTACTGATTTCGCGCGCCATAAATCCAAACTGGAGCACATGAATTCCCTCATCTCAAGGGCCGGATACCTCACCAACCCCGTGGTCCATGATGAACTCAGAACGGTGTCGGAATATGCCGCTATCAGAAATGTGCTGACTAGCAAGTTCAAGCCGAAGTTTATCCTTATCGATGGTGCAATGAGTGTCTTCGTGCATCATGTTCTGAAGTATCCCTCGATGCCTAGCGGTTTCATGCTGAGAGAGATTTGTGCTCTAGCACGGGAAAAAGAAGTCATTCTCTGTGCCGTGAGCAAGAATCACACAATACCATTCGCACACAGAATTGCGAAGATGGCAGAGGAAATATTCGGCGCTGAAGCGAAATGGTTCTGTTTGCTACCATCAAAGAATCATCCGAATGGAGGTCTCCACATCTACAGTGATAGGACGTACTTACCACCAAAGCTTGCGGTGCCATACCTATTCAGCTTCTCACGAGATAATAGACCTTCGCGAATCGATTTCGACCGGATTTGGTGGCTCAAGAATATCTTTGTGCGTGGCGACCCAGCGGCAACAAGAGCGAATGAGAAGAAGCTCTTTCGTGACTTGGAGTTCATGTCTAGGGACGCAAGATGGTATGGCTATCCTGTCGCATTAGCTCTCGCTCACGTGGCATGCAAGCTCAGTTATGAGGACCTTGGGTTGGCCCGTGAGGTGTACCGTGATGTCCTGCGTGCAACTAATCATGATCCCCGCAGGGCAGCTCCACTTCGGGAAGACTACAACCTTTGACATGAGATGATAAATGATGGTGTTCAACAAAGACAACCTAGGCGAACTATTCGGAAAAGTCGGTGTGGGTAACCAGACTAACTTAGAAATTATGGGAAGCAATCGCGACATCAGTGTCGGCGAGATATTCATGATCACTTCCGAGCGTGATGGTCATGAGAGAGTCTTTTTCTTCCGGGTTCTAGGACTCCAAAATTACCTGCGACAAGTAGATGACATGAGCCGCGTTGCTGGCACACTCATGGTGGAGGGCGACGCGTATCTCTCGGGAATCGAACGCAACATGCTTTTGGATGTGCAGGGTCGAATGCTTGGCTACGCGGAATATACTGGTGGTAAGTGGGTGTTTCGTTCTCCCCGCCGTTTGCCTGACCACCTTGCATCCGTATACAGACCGGTAGCCGGAACTTCCGACGCTGATGTCCGCATGATGCTTGAATCCCAGACTAGCGGTGAGATGTATGTCGGAGACCTCCAAGTAGGCGAAACAACCCTTGATGTGCCAGTAATGATTCCTTCCAAGTTTCTGCCCATGCACGTTGGGATATTCGGTTCGACAGGTTCTGGTAAGAGCAATCTCATGATGGTTCTCATCAAGTCATTGATTGACACCAACATTGCGGCAAGCACAAATCCCGACGGTGACATTCTTCGGATATCCGCCTTCTGTATTGACCCGCATGATGAATTCGCCAAGGGCGTAGACAAATACGGAATCCACCACATTGTCGAAGCCATGGGTCCAACGCTTAGGTCAGAGGTTCTAGGGAATTTCTACTACCTAACAACTCACTTGAGAGCCACTCCGCGGGATGTAAAGAAGTACGCCAAGGAAATCAGGATTAAGTGGGATGAGATTCAACCACGGGACCTGTACTCTATCACTGAATTCACACCTCAGATGAACGCATTCATTGACTCCATGTATGCTGTTGAGCACGAGAACTGGATTGCAAAGATATTGGAGCTGGATGAGGAACCTGAGGGGATGTCTACACCCAAGGGAACAATGAGAGCAGTACAGCGGAGACTCCGGTTCTTGAAGCGTTCCCCGATATTCATCGAGGACGGAACTTCGATTCTTGATGACATCTATGAGGCTATGGAAACCGGCCGCATTTTGGTCGTGAACACAAGCCTGATGAGTGACACTGAGCAATTCCTCCTGACAACAGTTGTTACTCGTACCTTATCTGACATGAGGCGAGCTGTGAAGAGCAGTGGCAACCTGGGAGATTTCGAAAAGCAAGGTTACATGCGACTACCAACTCCCTTCTTTGGGCGAGTCAAGAAAATGGCCCGGAGTTTCTATGGGCGTGGAGGGATAAGTGACTCTGCGGAGGTGAAGGATCCGCGCAGTTTGCCGGTCATTCAGATTACAGTAGAGGAGGCTCCTTCCATCCTTAATCCGGAACTCATGAAGGGGCGGTCAGTATTCAAGGACATCTCAAGGCAAGGGCGTAAGTTCAACATCGGACTCGTAGTTGTAAGCCAGCAAGTGAGCGTACTTGACAATGTGATTCTCAGTCAGATGAATACGGAGATTAACCTGCGGATGGGAAATGAACGTGAGATTAGGGCGTGCATAGATAACGCAAGCGTCAACATCTCTGGATTTGAGAATGAGTTCCGAGTGATGTCACGAGGAGAGGCATTATTGACTGCCTCATATCGAGAGCTGCCATTACCTGTCAAGATTCCGTTGTTTGATGATATCTTCGAACGCGATAGGGGCAAGTACAGGAGCAAGAGGTCCAGCAAGAAGAGTGAGAAGCACATTCTCTGAGGAGTAGAGCGATGACTGTAAGAGTTGCGCATATTTCTGACACCCATCTTGGCACGAAGCCCCGGGAAGGTGTCAGACAGAACGTCTGGGCGGTTGAGATGCGCACCAGAATCCTCGAGAACGATTTCTACGAGCGTTTCTCAGAGCTGTTCACTAGAATTGCTGAGCTCGATCCGCCAGTTGACATTGTAGTCCATTCTGGGGATCTCTATAATCAACCTTGGGAGGGCAATCCCACTCAACCTCCTGTCGTCGCGAGAGAAACAGTCATTACTGTGCTAAAGAGATTCATTGAGAAAACCGGAATACCTGTTCTGATTCTGGAAGGCAATCATGGTATATACAGAAATCTCGAGGTGTCATTTCTTGATAGCCTGAAGATGGCAATTCCTGGTTTGGATGTGGCTACCCAACAGGAGCTGAAACGTGCATTTCGGGATGGAACGCCCCTCGTGCGTTCATACGAGAAACTCAATGTCTATTGTTTTCCTTTC
>DAOWNS010000354.1 GCA_030642465.1 Candidatus Thorarchaeota archaeon
CTTCCAATCCTCCCAATGGCCGCATTGGCTGTCAGGACTTTCTTCTTGTACTTCTCAGTCCACTTGGTCCTTGGCATAATCACACCTCTCTCCGTTGAGCTTAGAATCAACCTCCAAGCATATAGGGATTTCCAAGCAACGCATCATACCCATTTCCATGGCTCTCTCAGTTAGTCGGAAGCCTTTTGTGCAAAGTGCGATGCGCCGAGTTCAATATTAGACAGCCTTCTAGGTGACGATAATCATGTCTGAGAACGTTGGAAATAGGTATCTTGTTATTGTTGGTGCGATAATTGTCCAGTTGTGCCTTGGAACCATCTATGCTTGGTCTGTGTTTCAGGATGTGCTCGAAACCGGGTCCGGGTACGGATGGGACCGCTTGTACACACAGCTGCCCTTTGCTGCTGGTCTAGCATCATTTGCATTGTTTATGATATTCGCTGGTCGCTGGCAGGACCGTGTTGGGCCACGTAAAGTCGCTACGGTAGGTGGTATCCTCCTAGGCGCTGGGTATATCCTCGCTTCGTTAGTCGATACGCTCGGCTTGGGCTCTGATTCGGTAATGGGCACTATCTACTTGGTCATCACCTATGGGATAATTGGTGGTGCAGGTATTGGCTTTGCATATGTATGTCCAATAGCCTCCTTAGTGAAGTGGTTCCCTGACAAGAAGGGCGCCATCACTGGAGTTGCCGTGGCTGGATTCGGCGGAGGCGCGTTGATATTTCTCCATGTGGAACAATTCCTCCTGGCTTTGTCAGGTGGTTATGTTGGAATGCCATTCCTGATACTTGGTATCGTTTATCTTGTAGGCGTTATTTTGGGCGCACAAGTGCTTTCAAACCCGCCAGCCGGTTGGACTCCCCCGGGTTGGACGCCTCCCCAGTCAACTGCTGATGGCGCTGGAACAGGAATGACTCCAAGCGGAATGATTCGGACAACTTCATTCTGGTTGCTCTGGCTCATCTTTGTGTTCGCTGCTACTGCAGGCCTCATGACTCTGGGCAATGTTGTACGGGCAGCCAAAGAAATCGATCCCCTTGTGAATGCGTTGGGGTTGGGAGCTCTAATTGGTGGAATCATGTCAATTTTCAATGCCGCGGGTAGAATCGTTTGGGGTGCGCTGTCAGATAAGATTGGACGCGTTACCACTATGATTCTGATGTTCCTGATCCTTGCACTGGCAATGTTTGGTTTCTCTGCCATCGCTCTGGGACCGAATTCATGGATTGTGGTGACTGCTGTTGCTTCGGTCATCGGTTTCTGCTTTGGTGGCAACTTCGCATTGTTCCCGTCTGCAACTGCTGACTACTTCGGCTCAGAAAATGTGGGCAAGAACTATGGAGTCGTGTTCACGGCATATGGTATTGCAGGCATCGTGGGTGCGTTGGTAGCAGGCGTTTTCGGTCAGATGGCTGGATACTCTTTGGCCTTTCTGATCACAGGGATTCTAGCAATCATTGCTGTCGTTCTCACGGTAATCCTGAAGTTCACTCGCAAGGAGTAGCATATTCAACTGAGGTCAAGGGCTCTGGTCCTTGACCTTTCCGTTTCTTTTCCAGCCTGACTACTGTCTTCAATTGAGATACGCATAAGCTCATATAGGATTAATTCAGGCCCTCGACCGAAATATCGATTGATATTGCTCAATATTTCCGGGTGACAAATTTGTCAGAAAAGAAGATTACAGTCACATCAACTGAAGCTCGGAAGTTCGATCCTCCAAAGGGCTTTGCCAACAAGGCATACATCAAGAGCCACGAAGATCGAACTAAGCTCTGGAAGAAATCCATTGACGACCCCGATGCCTTCTGGCTTGGCGTGACAAAAGAACTATGTTACTGGAAGAAAGAACCCACTAAGGGCTTCGTTTGGAAGAACCCTGAGAGGGCTGAATTCACATGGTTTGAAGACGGCGTTACTAACATGGCTTACAACTGTCTTGACAAGCACATTGAGGCCGGGAAGGGC
>DAOWNS010000190.1 GCA_030642465.1 Candidatus Thorarchaeota archaeon
GATTTCTTTCTTCTTAGTTATCAGTTCATCATAAGCATCCATCTTCCAACACCACAATTGAACAGAGTTGAGCCATTGCTCCTGATTTCCGGCTGTATATAGTGTTATCATTCTTCCGGAGAAGAAATCGCTTGTTTGCCTGCTTGTTGGGGGACATCAACCTTTTCGATTCCACCGTTAATAATGACAATACCGATTATCACCAGAGTAAGGCCAATGAAGAATGTCCAATGAATGACCTCGTTGAGTATCAGCACAGAAAGCGAAACGCCAAAAATAGGGACGAGGTTGATGAAGACTCCCGTTCTTGTGGCTCCTAGTTTGTTAATTGCATCGAAGTAGAATAGGAAACCGAGGAATGTTACGAATATTCCGAGGAAGAGAGTATTCGCCCAGAACATCCAGTCGTTCATAGCAGGAAGTGCCCAAAAGCCATCCGTTACTGCACCGATGCCAAATAGGATTGTTCCTACAAACACACCTCCTGCAGTAACTTCTATAGACGAAATGGATTTCATGGCTGCCTTTCCAATTGAGGAATAGAAACCCCAAACCAGCATTGCACAGACAATCAGCAAGTTTCCCACAACGTACTCGATGTGGAAGTCGAGTAACACTTGGACCCCAATTACGAAAATGATTCCAAGAAACGCCAAGATAAAACCACTATACCGCCACTTCTGCGCGAGTCGTTCCTTGTGGATAATGTGTGCGAATATGCTCACAGACGCTGGATTAATGCCGGCAATTAGAGATCCTTGAGCGGCAGTTGTGAAACCCATGCCAAAGAGAAAGAACACGCCGTAACCAAAGATACCTGTAGCACCAAGCAGAATGTACCATTTCAGGTTGTTGCGTGAAAACATCCTTCGCAAACTGTGTCCTGTTGCCGGCACGAAAATCAGGAACAAAATGGTTGCAAAAAGGAATCTGAAGAACCCTATCGTGAGTGGTGGAGCAATTGCCACAGTAATCTTAGCGGAAACCCACGATCCGCCCCATACGATCATGGCGAAGACGAGAAGCGCATATGATGTGATGGGTTTCTCAGCCACAGCGTTTCACCAAGTCATTTCCCTGCTTGCCGACATGCCGTCTATTAAAGAGAACGAACTGAGCGTGAAATCGCAATGCTTAAAACGGTTGTGCATTTCAATTGCACAAGCGCAGTGGAGATGGTGCCAAGATGCTTAACGATGACGAGCTTGCAGAGATCAGGCGCAGAAAGATGCAACTGATGATGGAGCGGGCACAACAACCTGCCGTGCTTGAGCCTCTTGCTAACGGGCTTGTCAATGAGCTCACCGATGCCAACTTCTGGCAGATAGTTGGGAAAACAAAAACTGCACTTGTTGATTTCAGCGCGGAGTGGTGTCAGCCCTGTAAGGCTCTAACTCCTATCCTTCGGGAATTGGCAGTTGACCATAAGGGTAAGGTTTACTTCGGCAAGATGGACATAGACCGTAACAGACGGACAGCAACGCAGTTCGGCATTCAGTCTATTCCGATGGTCTTTGCGTTCAAGAATGGAAAACCAGCGGGAAGTCTTCCAGGTCTAAGACGCATCAACGACTACGATACGCTGATAGAAAGGCTCCTGAACTCACAGAACTAAGAAGCCCTTTTGACTACTTGAAGCTCGTGCATTGCCGCCATAATTACTAATAGGTTAAATATGGAGCCGCTGTCGACCAGATAGGAGTCGTAATTGATGATGTCTATTCGAAATTCTATGCCCACCCCCATGATTGTCTTGATGTTTGGCTTCTTTCTTACAGTTATTGGACCCATGATTGATTTTGCCCTCAGCGGATTTGGCATAGTCCTGCAGCTGGTGGGAATTGCGATTCTAGCTATAGGTCTTCCGATTTCAATGCTCAAGACTAAAAGCAGCCTATTCTTTCCACCATGTTCATCTGGTTTCCTAATGGCGTTCGCTGGTTTCGCTATCATCTTCCAAGGCATCTGGCTTTCATTTCCTTACGGCGATGATTCCCTGGGGGCATTGCTCACCGTGCTCGGCCTTGTCTACATTGTTGGAGGCGCACCAATCATGTATTTGGTAAGCAAACGGAAATCCGAGCGCACGCAGAGCGTGGAGGGTATTCCACTATTCGACGATTCCTATATTCAACCACCGCAATTTCCAAAGGGATGGGGCTCGGAAACGGTCGTGGAGCGAGAAGTAGTAGAGCGTGAGGTGCTCCTAACACGAAGGATTCCCACCAGCTGTCACAAATGCGGTGCGGACGTGAATCCCGAAGAAGTCGACTGGATCGGTCCTGACACAGTGCGTTGTGCACATTGTGGTGCATCTTTGGCCGTTAAGACTGAAAGGCTGTAAGAGCGTTCGTTACTCTTGACAAGTAAAGGAAGTCATTTTGTTAATACTTCCTTGAATGATAGCAGTTGGCATTGCTTTGGCATTTGTAGAGAAGCTGTAGTTGCCTTTTGCGTCAGCGACAACAACACCGGCTTCGCTTCCTGTTTTTGCTTCAAACATCTTCATCCCTTTCTTAGCAGCCAAACCAACTTCTAGGCCCTCTTCCACGTACAGCACTATCATCCGTGACAGGGTCACACGCATAATGTGTTCACCCCAGCCAGTGGCAGTTGCGCCGCAAACATCATTTGCATATGCACCTGAGCCCATTATCGGCGAATCGCCTACTCTACCGGGTATTTTCTTGGCGATTCCACCAGTTGAAGATGTAGCTGCGATTCGACCTTGACTATCAACCACAACACATCCAACTGTATCCTTAGCTCCACCATCAAATGACTGGGCCACAACACCTGGTTCTGATTCAGTTCTGTACCCTTCGGCAATCATCTTCTCGTAGAGCCGTTTTGCGTTATCTCCGGCAAAGAATGAGAAGTCAGTCTTTTCCATGATGTATCTAGCTAAGGAAACCGGATTCTGGATTCCAGTGAGGGCCGCCACAGACCCGAAGTTGAGCGTGTTGCCGTCCACAATCATGGCGTCGAGTTCCTTGACTCCATCGATGTTAGCGCGAGCTCCAAGACCCGCATTGAGTTTGCCACAGCTTTCCATGTACACAGTGCACGCTTCAGCCGCATCAAGCGCGGAACCGCCATTTTCCAGAACTTGAAAACCAGATGTAGCAGCCTTCTCGACCTGTTCTAGGGCGACTGGTATCCTTTTGCCCTTCCACTTTCCTGCGCCGCCGTGTACGATAATCATTGGGAGTTTCATCTGATGCACCGTCAAGTAAAGGGGACTGCGAAGAACTGCTACAAAGGCATTGTTGTATGGTTGAAAGATGTTGGAATCTACTTAGTCCGTTGAACTCTTAAGGAGGCATCCCCGGGATTGCTGATAGTTGAATGCCAATGACAGTCGAGGAGATGCAATGGGATCTGGCACAGCTCGTGAAGAGCGATGATCCTAACAAGATTGAGAAGGAATTGGACGCAGCTGTGGCCTTGGTGCAAGAATTCCAGGCGAAATACGCTGGTAAGATCGAGAACTTAGACGCAAAAGGTGTTCTTGGACTACTGGAAGAGAGCGATGATATGCAGTTGAAGTTCGAAGGAGCTATGATGTATAGTTTCCTCATGTACCAAGCAAACTCTACCACCGATCTAGCGAAGAAACTGAATGATAAGGTACGTAGAGCAATGATGCTTATTGGGCAGAGCCTTGTTGTCCTTCAGATTGAGCTGGGAAAACTCTTGTCCGAAACGCCAGAGTTAGTCGAGGACCCTGTCATTAAGGAGTACAAGCATTATTTGGAAAAGATACTCAGAGAAGTGCCCCATATGCTCTCTGTAGAGCAAGAACAGCTTGCGATAATCAAGGATAAGAACGGAATACGCGCTTGGCAAATGATTCAGGGTGATTGGCTGTCGACGCGCAAATTTGACATTGAGATTGAGGGCAAAGCAAAGACAATGTCCTATGGCGAGATAGTAGCCCTCTATGAGCATGCTGACCGCGATGTTAGACGCCTTGCCAACCATGTTGTGTACGAAGACCTTGGTAAGGATGAAATTTTGTGGGCTAGTGCCATACGCGCTGTCTGTGCTGACCATATACAGATGTGTAAGTTGAGAAAGCATCCCGCCATGACTTCTCAGAGCCTAATATCCAACGACCTTGACCAAGCCACCCTTGACAGTCTTATGAAAACTATCGAGAAGAATGTTGGAGTATACCGGAATTATCTGAAGATAAAGGCAAAGATTATGGGTTTCAAGAAATTGGGGAACTGGGATATAATGGCACCACTGCCCAATGCCCCTGAAACCAAATACACTTGGAAAGAAGCACGAGAAGAAACGGTCGGTGCTTATAC
>DAOWNS010000021.1 GCA_030642465.1 Candidatus Thorarchaeota archaeon
CCAACGACAGGAATCATGCGCAAGCCAGGGTATAGGCTTGTAGCAGGTGACTCCAATACTGTTACTGAGCATGTTGAAGGAGGAGTGTTGTTCCGACTTGATCCGCTGCGACTAACTTTTTCCGCGGGAAATGTCGCTGAGAGAATGCGCTTGTCCAACATTGTTGAGAGAAACGAGATGATTCTTGATATGTTTGCATGCGTAGGACAGTTTTCTCTGCATATCGCCAAGAAGACGAAATCTAGGGTGGTGGCTATTGAAATCAACCCGGAGGCACACCGCTTTCTTGTTGAGAATATCAAGTTGAATGGAGTAGAAGACAGAATGCAAGCTCTGCTTGGTGACTGTAGAGAGATGCACCCGGTTAATGAGGCTGATCGAGTAATTCTAGGATATCTTCACAACACTGTCGAGTATCTGCCTTATGCTTTGAAGTCATTGAGGGAGGATGGTGGATACGTGTATCTTCATATTGCATTGCCAAAGAAGGATATTCCGGACGTTGGTAATACAATTAATACCGCTGCAATGAAACAGGGATTTGATACTGAATTTTCTGTGCGAGAGGTGAAGCACTACTCTCCAGGGATTGAACACTATGTATTTGACATCCACGCCGTACCCAATCGTACATAGTGAAACCAAGCACAAGCATTTTATCAGGTTCGAAAGACCACATTTGATGAACTCAGATACCAAGTCCATGATTTGGGAAACGATTAACTGAGGTGTGATTCAATGGGATTCAGAGGTATGTCACCAAAACAAATGGCTCGAATGATGAAGAAAGCAGGAATCGAGCAGAAGGATATTGCTGGCGTGAAGGAAGTCCTGTTTAGGTTCGAAGACAAGGAATGGATCATATCAAATCCCCAAGTGATGATGATTAAGCAAGCAGGTAGTGAATCGTTCCAAGTATCGGGTATGAAGACAGAACGCGGACTTACTGCCAGCGTTGAAACTGAGGAAGCACTTGTGGACAAAGAGATTGAAATTCCTATGGAAGATGCAGCGTTGGTAGCAAGCCAGACTGGAGCTAGCATTGAAGATGCCATAGGAGCTCTGAAAGAGAGCAAGGGCGACTTAGCTTCTGCGATACTGAAACTTCGCCACGGTTAGCTACTCTTCTGCAGCAAGCCGGTCTCGTATCATCTTAGTTCTGAAGAAGTCTTCTCGTTCTCGTTCCTCCAGAGCCAACTTCACGTGTCTAGTTGTGGCTCCTAATCTTGGGATGACAATGGTTTCAAGAGCGGAAACCCTTCTCTTTGTTCGTTCGATTTCAAGAGCAAATCGTTTCACTGTTGTTTCTATTTCAGCAAGTCTAACAATTGCCCGCAGTGCATCCCTGAATTTTATGCTCATCACATCTAGTCTTGCGCTTGAATCAACCAATGAATAGGGAAGATCTGGGTAACGTTGTTGAACTGCTAGAACAGGAACACGAACCCCCATCATTGAACGAGTGGTGATTCGGAGGTCAGCACGTACCTGACTAGCATAAGCGAACTCCACAACTCTTGATGGGCCCATAATCATCTTAGCTTGAGTAAGTGCTGAAAATGCCTCGGACAATGATTCTTCCATTGCTTCACGAGACTGTTTGATTGCTGCAATCGAGTTGAAGAACTCCATAATTAGCGAATCTAGCTTCTCCTTGAGAAGATCATAGCCACGCTGAGCTAGTCGTTTCCTGTTCTCGAGACGAAGCAATTCCATGCGTGTTGTCTTCGTGCCCGGCAGGATTTTGCTCATTGAATTCACTCAACAGAAGAGATCAGATTTCCCATCTATTACTCTAATGAGTAGCTCAGTTCAAGAGTTCCTAAAACTTTTGTGCTGAACATCAGCCAAGGGTAAAAGCCAAGGCGCCTATTATGACACCGAAGATGCAAATTATGAGCCATTCGCGTAGATACTTTTCAATCATCTGAGGCGTTTCATCAATCTGACCAGTAACTATGAGAGTCATGATACACAGGAAGAGGAAAGCGAATGGGAGTGCAACAGTTGAACTAGTGAGGGGTGTATCTGTGATAAGCAGCACACCTGAGAGACCTCCGAATATTAAGAAAGCGAGAATCATGAATGAGTTTAGTATGTGTTGGGTTCGATTGAGGTCCATTTTACTTGGCTCCTTGTCACAACGGTTTCAGTGAACTTTCTAGCTGCGCTTTTCAATTTAGTCTGCTTGAAAAAGGTTATCGTTCATTATGATGTGTTTTGTACAGGCTAGTAATCTACCGTACTGTTTATATCGAAATGGCGAATGACAATAACTGTATTACAAGAAGTACTTGTGATACAAGAGAGCAAAATAAGATGACTATTGCCATCCATGAAAGCGCTTTGATTAGGCACTTCAACACTAGAAAGGAAGTCCTGCGTGCGTGGGAAGAGGCTATTGACTGCAGGTCCTCCCCATTCCGGGGTTACAAGATGCCGGATTCAAGACTATACATTGAACACCCAACGTTCCTTGACAGTATCGTTGATTTGATTCTTACGAATGAACGTCATGTGTTTCTGAGAGGTCCAGTGGGTTCGGGTAAGAGTACTTTGATGCTATTAGCTCTTCGCGATTTGCCCACGTTGGCGGATCGACGGGGTAACAAGTTTGTTACGGGCTATGTCGGAATGACCGGACTCTATGAAAAACAAATGTCCGCAGCAATAGCGGATTCTCTAAGGATTAAGTACCGTCGGTCATGGGAATCAAGTCAGATTATAGAAGCGGTTGCCAAAGAGAGCCTAAGAAGGTATGTCCAGGATAAATGTCGCACAGCTTTATTCATTGAAGATGTCGCTGACAACCAAGAAGCGGCTTTCCACAAACTGCGATACTTGGCAGACCTGCCCACTGAAGAGATGGTCGATTCTCATCGAGATGGCACACTTGATGAACCTATTATTACGCTCATCATGAGCGGAACAGTGGAGTATTGGAATGCCATGCTCAACTTCCTGCCGCAGATTGCACATCGGACTGAACCGCTTGATGTGCCGCCACTTGATGACCAGAAGGCAAAGGAATTCGTTGGTCGCAGGTTGGCGTATGCGAAAGGAAAGATCGATGCGTTCGACTCCAGTAATTTCGATCTATATCCGTTCAGCGAAAAAACAATAGAGATAATCAATCGTGCGGCCAGAGGAAATCCGCGTGATATACGAATGCTTGCGCGCGGGTGCCAGCAGGTGGCAGCAGAAAAGTTTAGACAATCAGGAAACCCAGCTGTTACTTCTGAGATTGCTAAGCTGGTGACAGAGGCTTATGTCAGTATCTTGAAGGAGGTGTACTAAGTGGTTCTAGGTAAGTATAGACGAGAAGAAGATAGACGAAAGAAAGGTGAGCCAACAGCAGCAATAAGTCAACCCTCACACACCTCTGTAGAAGGAGTAGATGAAACTGGGCATATTGAAGCTGTGCCAAACCGTGAGCGTAAGAGCCCTATAGTTTCGTTCTCTATCCCAATAGACCTGAGAAGTTGTTTGCAGGCTGTGAGAAGTGAGAAGTCGATCAATCTGAGTATGTGGGTTGAACGTAAGCTGCGCGAAGCGGTGATAGATGAGTTTCCGACTATTGCAGAAAAACACCTGAAAACATGATGGTATCTGCTCTAATACATGTAATACATGACACATCAGCATAGTGACTTACTTGGAGGGACCATGCATTTCGGCGTATTGTGCCACTCGTGACATGCAGAGAGCTGCCAGTGCAGGGTCGTCATAACATGGTATTTTGTTCATTTCTAACAAATCCTTACCAGGTTTGCCAACGTCGCCCGCCAACCAGACTCCGACAACAGGCTTACCGCTTTCAGCTGTTCGCAGTCCTTCAAGAGTACCTGCAGCATGTTCGGTCTGTGTCATTCCTGCAAATGTAGGCACCCCACAAATTACCAACAGCATGTCTACGTTTGGATCTCTCAGCAAAAGCTCTGTTGTGAGAGTGTACTCTTTACGACCGGCACCGGCCACTACGTCCACGGGATTGTTTATCGACGCCATGGGAGATAGAATCTGCTTTAGTTCACGACGCGTTTCTCCTTCCAGATTCGGAACTTCTAGATTGAAATCAGACATTGCATCCGTGGCCAGAACTCCCGCTCCACCTGTATTACTAATAATACCAATACGATTTCCTGCAGGGAGAGGCTGGTAATCGAATAGCTTGCATATCTCAAGTAATGAATCGAATGTAGGGGCTGTGACACAGCCGGCTTGGCGGATCATTCCTTCAAACAGCTTTGGAGACCCAGCCATAGATCCGGTGTGTGACCGTGTAGCAATTCCGCCAGCATCACTCCGACCTCCTTTCAGAACAACAACTGGTTTTTGGTTGGCGGCGTTATGTAAAGCGTTGAAGAACGACCTGCCATTGTCAACTCCTTCTACGTAGACCGCAATGACTGCAGACTTTGTGTCTGTTCTGAAGTAGTCAATTATTTCATCTAAACTTACATCTGCTGCATTCCCAACGCTAGCGAACTTGCTTATGCCAATACGTTTCGCTCGTGTCATATAGATTGTCATGCCTCCAAGCGCACCACTCTGAGACAGGAATGCTATATTGCCCCGCTCTGGCATCATGGTAAATGTGCCATTAAAGATTCGACTGTTGGATACTCCAACACAATTCGGACCGATGATTCTGACATCGGCTTCTTTTGCAGCTGTAACTAGAGCATCTTCGAGCTTCTCTCCTTCAGGGCCAGTTTCACTGAATCCACCGGATATCACAACTGCGTGTCTAGCCCCGACGCCTTGTACTTCTGACATAAGTCCTGCACAGTATTTGGCTGCTACTGCAATGATGACTAGATCAACGGGTTCCGGTAAGCTTCTCAAATCCGGATATGCCTTGACACCGAGAACACGGTCTTTATTTCGGGTAACGGGGTATACCTGTATTTCTGAAGCTAAGAGGTTCATTAGTATTGAGTTACCTAACTTCCTGTAGTCCGATGAAGCTCCAACTAAGGCAACGGAATGAGGTGTGAAGAACTTGTCAATTGACTCCATTGCGTTCCCTTTTAATTTGTTCATGATTCCCACGCGAGAGGGCTGGTTGATTTATGTCTGTCGTGCTCATAATATGTAATACCTATATTAGCTGTAATATTTTGTTCTGCTTGTCTTTAGAATCTTCTTTTGCAGGCGTTTTAGGCTGCTGAGATTTCTACATTCCGATGTTAAAACCTTGTCCAATGCAACTTCAACTTCAGGACACTTTCGGTGTATGTTTGCGATAGACGTGATTGAAGCGGCTTTGACTTCCTTGCTCCTTGTTCTACATGCCAGCTCGATCAAGATTGAACCTGCAGATTCATGATAATAATTCCCAAGAGCGACTGTGATGGGTGTGACAAGGCGGCTGTTGTCTAGTTGCATGGCTCGCTCAAAGGTTGCAAGTGAATTTAGTGATCGAACTTGGACATGGCTGTTTATACAAGAAATGAATCTCCTGAACAAATTTGTGGACTTGTCTTGTTGGTAAGCGGCGATAGCTGATTCCAGTACAGTACTAAGAAGAGAAAGCGAGCACTTGCTTCCAAGAAGACCAAGTCCATCAATTTCTTGGTTGATCATCATATTGAGAAGGTTCCTATATTCAGCATTGGTTGGTGAAACCTCTGGTATCTCCTGGGGATTGTCATTGTCCTTTGTAATAGGCCGGTGGCCAATTCTTAGCTGTATTACAGACAATACCGAGTCGAGATCGGAGAGAGGCAATCTGTTACCTTTGACTCCTTGTTCTGCCAAGGCTACCCGACCGTACTCGGAGTGCCAGAGATTCTCCAGATATGCTTGTTTCCTGTTAACTGGAATGATTAGCTCGTGCATTCGTTTCTTATGAATTGCCTCAGCCATTTTGATCAAGTCTGTCGAAATAGAGCTGCTCATGCTGGTCAAATCGAAGAAGAAAGCATCTCCACTCTGGAATTGCTTAATTGCCAGATTTTGGACTCTGGTAGCAAATGTGCGTGTGGCGGTCACCATCGACTCTTCGCTTCGTAGTTCATCGAGTAAAGCTACTGTGTCATAATTCACAGGTTCCAGGCCTGCGGAGGAGAAGGTAGCAAAAATCACTTCTCGATATTTCAAAGGTTCGATTCTTTGTTGGCCGCCCCCTGCGCCAATTGGAGCCGAGTATGTAGATTGCGCTGACTCAATTAGAAACTGAATTGCGGTTCCCCATCCATCCTTAGCTTCGATGCTGGCTAGGAGGTCGAGTAAGTCTCGTTCTCTTCGGTCGCCAATTGCATTCGTAATCTCATCAAGCTTATCGCGCTCTTCAGTTTCTGCAACACGCTTTCTACTTGCTTTCAGTAGTCGCTCCAAGGGATTCTCCTTGACCACCTTTATCACTGTCACTGCTTGAATCAAGGTCTACTGATTTGTCCAAGTAGGATAAAGGTTGGCTAGATAAAAGATACGTGTATTATTTGTATGGTTTGTATTACAATATAGCCTTATACACATGTAATTTGAGCAAAATTCCTGTTCTAGGATTAGAACTATGTATCATTGTGTTCATGTTCTGTATGAGTGTGTCGTATCAAAGATGACATGCCAATGCCGAAGTTTCGGACTGCCTTGGCAAGTTCGAGCGATATCGTTGGCATCTCTATCTCCTCAAGATATACTTCCAAGATGATCAATGTGGCTATGAACGACCCGATGGGGGCACGAACTTAGCTGGCAATGCGTCTTTGATGAAGCGACACATTCGTACTATTTTATTGTGCTCCTATAATCATATGCTTAATCCATCTATCCAAAGCTAGTCGGTTGAATGACTTTGTCTTTTCTTAGAGAGATCAGATTTTAGCGCAAGAGACGAGGTGAGCTCATCTAAGGCTGCAAGAATCATGCGTTCGGCTGCACGATAGCTCTCTACGTCCTCAGTTGACAACTGAACCTTATCGCCCAGTATGTCGCGGATGTTCCTGTAGTTTCCAATCCTTCCAGCTATCTCTTCAAAAGGTCTGAATATCGTGAATTCAAACAGTCCAAGATAAGCGAGCAGAAGCATTGTATTAAGACAGCGCGTTAGGTTCCTCCGTGCCTGGCTTAGCGTTCTGTTGAATGCTCCACGCGATACCCCTCGTGCCCTAGTACCCCGACGCGACCTGAATGCCGCCTTGTCATCATAGGGAATGTGGGCTCCATAGTTGTCCTCCACAAGAAGATCGATAATTAGTGTTTCAAGTTGAGTTTCAGTGAGCATTGATTGTTTGACTAGGGTCTTCAGTATTGGTTCGCTTAGAACCTGCTTAACGTTAGACCGGATTCGCCCTTTCGGCACCCCCCGAAATCCTTGGTCGCTCTTATTCGATTCCAAGACTCTTCACTCCATTATTCTAAACGAAATTGATGATTTGGCCCCATCATAGTCGTGAGGAACATGCCTCATATAGCCCAATTTTGGCTGTAGAGGCCTATGATGGCTGTTCTACATTCAAGTAATGGGGGCCTTTTGGCGGATACAATTTTGTATACCAAGGCCTTATGCGAGAGGATTGCGATATATCTTTTATGACCCGTATACCGCCGAGTATTATCTGTAATACCATCCATTTGATTTTGGATTGTCAAGTGGATGATCTTGGCTTAAGAAACCATTCTGAGTCGGGAGATACTATCACAAAACTAAGTATTAGATTCCCGCGGATCTCGTCAAATTTGTAAACTCCAAACACATATCTTTCAGATGCAGATTCCCATTCCAAGTGGCCTTGGGCGAGAGTGTGCTTGAAGACAGCTCTACAATGCTTCCTTACTGCGGCGAATAGGTTTCGGTAATGCCTGCGTTGCGATGGACGGATCCCCCACCTGGAAAGAATGAATCGATTCGCAAGACTGTTGCTTGAGATTAGAACAGACTTCCTCCGCTTCTGCGTTTTGCTGATGGATGTTTGCAGAGTGTTCCTCAAGCACTCCGGTACGGCTGCAAGAATGGAGGGGGTGGTTATCGGTTCATAAACGATGGACTCGGTGTTCTTACTGAAAGCGTGCAAGGTCAATCATACAAGTGTCCTGATATTTCCTTAAGAGGTCCTATAAGGTCACATGTGATTTGTTGTTACTTCACTGGATTAATATCATGACCAAACAAGGCTTCTGAGAGGTCTTTACTCGGTGAAACGCAGAGCCAGCATCCATGTCACAGGAATCGTACAGGGCGTAGGCTTTCGACCGTTTGTGTATCGTGTTGCAAAATCGCTTTCTCTAGTAGGATTTGTCTTGAATCTTGGCGATGCAGGTGTTCAAATTGTTGTTGAGGGTGATTCAAAGAATATCGAGAAACTAATACATGAAATTGAGCAAGATCCTCCATCCATATCACGGGTGGATAAACTCGACATCGAATGGAAAGAATTAGGAACTCCCTTCGATGATTTCATCATTAGGAAATCCTCTTCCTCCAGGAGTACTGGATTGGGTCCCGACATACCCCCTGACATTGCAATCTGCTCGACCTGCATCGCTGACCTGACTAGTCCCACTTCAAGATGGTACCTGTATCCATTTACTTCCTGTGCTGCTTGTGGTCCAAGGTTCTCAACAATTACTGACCTTCCCTATGACAGACCCAATACCACAATGGTTGATTTTCCCCTATGTGATACTTGTAATACAGGTTATACAAGTCCACTTGACCGCAGGTATCATGCTCAGACTACTGCTTGTGAAGAATGTGGACCTACCTATCGACTTGTGGATGCACACAACCGACCAGCTGCAGATGCCGACCCGATTGCTGGTGCTGCAGAACTTTTGTCTCAGGGATCTATTATTGCAGTTCAAGGAATAGGAGGAACTCATTTGGTCACGAAAGTGACCGATGTCGATCCCATACGAAAGCTTAGGATTCGGAAACAGAGAGCGTATCGACCTTTTGCCATCATGGCAAGAAACCTTGATGCTGTTAGAGCATTTTCAAGACCCACGCAGATGGAGGAGCAACTAGTCACTTCATGGAGAAGACCAATTGTACTCATGAAAAAGCGAAACTGGATTGATGAAAGAAATCAGCTATCTGAGGGGGCAAGTACAATGTCTGACGAATCTTTGGAGCTGATTTCTCCAGGGCTTGACACTGTGGGAGTGATGCTTCCGTATTCTCCTCTTCATTATCTGTTGTTTCATTCTATAGAGGAGCCAGCACTAGTCATGACGAGTGCGAATCCCACAGGACTCCCAATGTACATTCATCCTGACACCATCATGTCCAAGCTAAAGGGTGTTGCAGACTATTTTCTTGTTCATAATAGGAGAATACACCAAAGGGCAGATGATTCTGTCATTAAGGCCATCAGCAATGACAATGCGGTCTTCGTGCGACGAGCAAGGGGTTACGTACCTGATTCAATTAGGCTGGAGGAATCTCATGGCCCGTCAACAGTAGTTGCAGTAGGTCCAGAAGAAAAGACGACTGGCGCGGTATTGAAGTCTAGGCGCATTTACGTCACGCAGCACATCGGCGACACAGACCGACTTGAAAACATCGAATTCCTGTCTGACGCTTTGAATCATATGACTCATCTGTTGGCTGTGGATCAGATTAATGCGGTGGCTTGTGACGCCCATCCGGAATTCCTAACTACTGAATTTGCAGAAACACTATCATTGGCCAAGGACGTTCCACTCGTCCGGGTACAGCACCATCATGCGCACTTAGCATCCCTCATGGTTGACCATCAACTGCCATCCAATACACGTATTATTTGTATTACAGCCGATGGATTTGGTTATGGGGGTGATGGTAGTGCATGGGGTGGTGAAGTCCTCGTAGGAAGCTTCGAAGAGTATGCAAGAATCGGAGGGCTGGAACACACCATGTATGCTGGCGGAGATCTTTCTGCAAAGTATGCAGTAAGACCATTCGTTGGGCTGCTTCGAAAGGAACTAAGCTTACGTGAGATGTTGGATGTTGTTGAAGGAAGCTTAATTGCTCCCGATATAGACACTACGGAAGAGTCACTGTCATTGCTCATTGAAGCGACCAAACGAAAAGTGAATGCTGTTCAAAGCAGCAGTGCTGGACGGTATCTTGATGCAGTAGCAATAGCACTGGGGATTTGCTCAGAGAATACCTATGATGGTGAGTGTCCTATGAAACTTGAATCAGTTGCTCATAAAACGAAGATTCGGCTTGAACCCAGATTTAATACAAACAATCGCGGTACATTCTTGGATATTGCTGAATCACTAAAGCAATTGCTTGAGCTCAAGAAAGATGGAGCCAAACCTGTTGAACTCGCTTATGCAGCTCAATGGTACCTTGGTGAATCACTTGCCACGATAGCTTGTGATGCAGCACATAATGAGGGTTTGGATTATGTAGGGTTCTCTGGAGGTGTTGCATTAAATCGGATCATAACAAAGGCAATCATCAACCATATCACCAACGAGCATCTCACACCATTGATCCATAGGCATATTCCACCTGGCGATGGAGGAATTTCATCCGGTCAAGCCATTATTGCAGCAGCAAAGCTTGCATGATAGATGTTAGCGATTGAGATTTTCGACCTTTTTACGACCCATCTTGACTGCTTTGATATTGATTGATTCAAACTTCTTTGAGAAAGTGTTGCGGACTGCATCTATAGCTGCTTTTTCGGTTATCGGAGTCAATCCTGTACCAATGATAGCGCCAAGCATAATCATGTTAAGTGCTCTTGAACTCCCTGCTTCCTTTGCCATCACCATTGCATCGAATTCAAGGATGTGATTAGTGAACTTACGAATGCCGTCAATGATTTCTTTGTTTGGAGGGTATGATGCCTTGCCCATTGAAACTGCTACGGGATACTGTATATGCGAACTCAGCAAAACGCATCCATCTTCTCGAATCATGTGGGCTTCACGCAGTGTTTCAACTGGTTCGAAACCAACAAGAAGATCAGCTGTTCCTGGGTCTACTATTGGACCTCGCGCACCAGCACCGATGCGAACAGTGCATACCACATGACCTCCTCTTTGGGCCATTCCATGAATTTCGCCCACGCGGACATTGTGCGAATCCGATAGAGCAGCCTTTGCTAGTATCTCTGCCAATGTAAGGACACCTTGGCCTCCGACGCCTGAGATGACAATATTCACTGTATTACTCTTCATTCTAGGCATCCTCCTGTTTGATTGCACCTTGTGGACATACAGCAACACATGTTCCGCAATAATTACACATTGTCTGATCAATCACTGCCTGCCCGGTTTTCGTATCGAGATACATGGCTGGACATGACAAGCGATTCAAACAGCGCTTGCATGAATTGCAGAGTTCAGAATCGACGTAGTAAGGCTGGGGGACCTTGCCGGTCTTGCGGCGCTCAGCGGCTTCAAGGAGTGCACAAGGAGCAATTGAAACTAGTACTGATGGTTTGTGATTTTCTCTTGTCCATGTAGTCATTTCTCGAACCGCAGCAACAAGATCTGCTAGGGAGGCGAATGGATTGATTGTCTTCACATATTCAACTCCAAGGCCCTTGCAGACCTTTGCAATGTTGAGTGGCGGTACCTTTTCCTGCATTCCTGTGACACCAGTTCCTGGATGAGGCTGGTGTCCGGTCATTGCAGTTGTGCGGTTGTCAAGTATGACTAGACTAATTCTATGCTGATTGTAGACAGCATTGGCAATCCCAGGTAATCCAGCTGCAAAGAAAGTACTGTCACCTATGGTAGCAACGATATCTTGGTCTGTGACTTCAGCGAGACCGCAGGCAGTTGTAACTGAAGAACCCATGTCAAATAGAATGTCAGCAGTTTCCAATGGTGGTGCAATGCTGAGCGTGTAACATCCGATATCCGATGGGTAGATTGCTTTTCCACGTGTAGCTACTCGAATTGCATAGTACGTGGCCCTGTGAGGACATCCAGCACAAAGAAGTGGAGGTCGTGGAGGCAACCCTGAGATTTCACTGGCTTTTTGATCAATTGCCTTCCAGTTAATACTTGTATTACGATTCAGAATCTTCGAGAGAGCTTCAATCACAATTCGTGGATTGTATTCGAGTATTCGAGGGAAGAAACCCTGCTCTTTGCCGAGAATGTCTACCTTGATTTCATTGAGCTGTGCAATCCTTCTAGCATGTGTTTCCAAGAACGGATCAAGTTCTTCGACTATCACCACTTGCTTGTGGCGCTTGAGAAATTTTGATATCATCTTTTCAGGAACAGGATGTGTCATTCCAAGCTTCAAGGTTTCAGCATCAATGTCTAGGGTCGACAGAGCTTCAACTACGTAATTGTATGAAACTCCGCTAGTTATTATCCCTAGGCTTCCACTGCCAGTTATGAAATTGAGCTTCGTTGATTCTGAAATCTCCATTGCAAGCTCCATCTGCTTCAAGAGCCAAGGATGACGAACTCGAGCAACTGATGGTATGGGTACGAATCTGAATGGTTCTTTGACGAATTCGATTGTCTTTGGTCTATCTCGAATCGGGCCGAATGTAACTGGCGATCTAGTATGATTGACCCGGGTGGTAGTGCGGAAGAGGATTGGCAGCTCGAGTTTTTCCGAGATTTCATAGGCCTCGAGCAACATTGATTTCGCCTCGGCGGGATCAGACGGTTCTACTAAAGGCATGTTACCCATTAGTGCATAGTAACGAGAATCATTCTCGTTTTGGGAGCTCCACATGCTTGGATCATCGGCAACAACTATTACCATCGCTCCTCGAATTCCGACATAGGCCAGTGAAAAGAATGGGTCAGCTGCCACATTGAGCCCAGGTCCTTTGCACACCATCATGGACCGAACGCCAGCCACTGCAGCGGCTCCAGCAACTTCCATTGCAACTTTTTCATTAGTACTGAATTCGAAATAGAAATTGGGGATGTGTGGTGCCATGAAAGTGAGATTGTCTCCTATTTCACTGCTTGGAGTACCTGGGTACAAAGCAACCAGACGCACTCCTGCCTCAAGTACACCGCGTGCTATTGATTCATTGGCAAGTAGAAGTACCTTTTTGCCAACATTGTCTTCCAAAAGCTGTTTCGGCTTTGTCAATGATTGGCCTCCTTACATTCACATGAATGTCGTCGGGCGAAGAAAGAATCAGGGGTATCAGTCTTACGGTACTGGACCTTATGGACGCAGATCACCAAAACTCACGAATTCAGAGATACAACCAACAATTTCTATGGAACACGTGTTCCAAGCACCTGGATCATATATTATACATATAGCTATCCCTGTATTCGGCTAATATGACATAACACCCCTTCATTTCCACTGGAGAATAAGCTGTGAGATGCGCTGGGTGGTTATATATATAATATAATAAAATGGAGATGATTATCGGGTTTCGAAACAGCTATATATACTTTTTGACATTTATTCTAATCGACACCCCCTTAATTTTCCACTGGAAACACAGGGGTAAGGGACCCGCACCGATCACAGCAAACTTCGAATAATCTTTAGAACACGTGTTCTAAAATTTGTATTACGATGAATACGAAATTAGCGAGATTTCACATAGCTTCCCCAAGTACTTCAAAGACTCGAACTGCAAGAATATCTTGGTATAAAGAGAAGAGAGAATCAAATTCACCTCGATATTCTTCAGGTACGAAAATCGCGGAGTCAGCAACAGCTTCTGCACCCACACACTGGTCAAGTAACCCTGGCTTTCGCTTCTGTTTGATCCCTGTCTTTGTCTTCCAGGAGTACATGAATCCGTAGAGCTCCTTCGTGAAAGAAACCCTTCTTGCATTTCTCTGCCGTGCATTCTTGCAGTCATATAGATAGACAAAGTTTGCCATTTTTTCAGCCAAAACTAGAACACATGTTCTGATTTTTTAGTGCAAGTATTACAGGTACAAGAGGGAAGGCTTAAAGCCGAAATACATTGCTCAACAGCCGCCCCAGTCTTTGGGTAGCATTCCCATCTTTCAAGGAGGAAATGTCGTGAACATCATTGGTCTGAGAAAAGAAGAGAAGATGTTCGAAACCAGAGTCCCTATTGTTCCTGAGCATATCAAGCTCTTGAACACCAAACATGGGATTCAATTTGTTGTTGAACCTAGTAATCAACGCGCTTTTGGACCAGACGAGTTTGAAAAAGTTGGCGCACAGATCAAGCCCCTGAAGGGAACAGAAATCCCTGTGATTCTGGGAGTGAAAGAAATGCCCAACGACTTCTACGAAAAAGGAAAAGTGTACGTCTTCTTCAGCCATACAATCAAGGGCCAGAAGTACAACATGCCAATGTTGAAACAAATCATGAACGTTGGTGCAACTCTCATTGACTACGAACGCATTGTGAACGAGAA
>DAOWNS010000062.1 GCA_030642465.1 Candidatus Thorarchaeota archaeon
CCAATACGAAGCTGCATATTGAATCGGCAAACTATTACGATCCCTATAACAGGTATATTTACATCTACATTGATAACTCCTATTGGCGTAGAATAAATTCACCTGGGGCCTATGTCATCGACTTACCTGACTTCTCCACACCAGGAATGCATGAGATAAAATTCGTGTTACATTATGGCGGTTTCATTGATTACGGTAAGGGACTAAAGCATTGGTGGGTTAATTATGAGTATAGGCGTATTGAGATTGATTGGATGGAAGGTTGGTACCAAGGTGACTACTATGATCACTCTCAACCACAAGAGGTTTTCGATTTCGTGGAAACATACTACATAATCCACGACTACAGGAGAGTAGAGTTTCATATTGATTCGAGTGTAGGATTCGAATACCGTATTGCGAGCTCACAAGACTTCAAGGACAACTACTATCTTAATCCAGACTGCTTCAATAATTATGGGCAGAGTAGATGGTCATATGGGTTGTTCGCTCACTATGTAGACCCCCCCAATTGGGGTTACGGTTTCAAAAACAAATGGTTCTACATAGGCGATCAAAGCTCTGATACTATGGACAAACGCAAATGGATATTGTTGCATGAGTTTGGACATCTTGAAGGGATGCATGATATTAGTGGTGGCACGTATGATGTCTATGGGACTATTCGCCTTTACAATGACCCATGGTATTGCTGTTACAGTTGGGAAACAGAGCATCTGGCCTGGGTGCGAGCATGGTGGTAATGAATGAACTGCCTGAACTCAATGCGCGTAGACTGTAGTCGCGTACCGGACTCAAGAAAAGCACCTGTAAAGAGGGGTCTATCCTAGTGAGATTCAGTAGGAGGCTCATCTGGTTCATCACCGCTACTCTGTTGCTTGCGGTCACACAACTTGCGCTCTGTCAGAACGTAGCCGGTGGAGCCTTCATCCAGAGTAATGGATCCTCACCTCCACAGTTCTATGAGGTCGGCCATGAGTTTGCTGATTTACTGCCGTCCTCTGTACCTGTCGAAATCCCATTGGATCTATATGTGGTTGTGCGTGATGAGGATGGCATTGACACAGTCATTGGCAGTTACAAGAAAGATAACGACACAATTTGGACCAATGCTACGATGTCCGTTTCGTCTGAATTGACAGAACAAAGATACAGTTATTCAGCAAGACCACTCAATTTCACACTAGATGCTGACAATAGGCTTATGGTCTGGGACGTTGTATATTATGCCAGTGACACCCTTGGAAACTGGAACAAGTCTGCACAAGGATCAATCGCATATTGGTTCCTTACAGCTGATGATGACTCTACACCAATCACAGTTGTGACAGGAGTAGCGATTGCGGGCATAATAGTAGTGGTCATTGTAGTCATCAGGAAGCGCTATTATCAAGATTGAACGTCGCCCTTGGTTGAAATTGATGACATCTACAGTTGCGGGGTAATTTGTATCCGGGACTGAAAATTTGTGTACAAAGCATTTCCGCAGACAGCATTCATTATGAACCAGTAATCGCCCGTCATCTATCCATTGACATTTGCAGTGTAGTTCATACGAGTCATCCGGATAGATCACAGCAGTTAGTCCGAACTATTGGGAATTAGCGTTGAAAGACTTCTTATTGAACAGGATGCATTCGTGTATCTGACATCTGTTACATCTAATCGAGTGCTAAAGAAGTCAAAATCAAGGCGAAAAGAGAGAGTGATTCCAGCTGTTGAAACGATAGTAGATTCATATATCGACTCAGTGACAGCGATTCTCTCAGGCTATGAATACAGATGATTCTTCGGAGCAACATTACCCTTTTTGAAATTCAGAGAGGAGATGGGAGAGGAGCAGCTCCTCTGATTGGACATCAGTTGTGTCGTATCCACTATCAGTGCTAGCTCTAGTCCAATCTATGTAGTTCCCATATCCTCACAAGAAATTCTCCGTGATCAAGCTGCCTTTTGTAACAACCATCGCTAGGCAACCCAAATCCTTTGAGTGTTCACCAGAACTAAGCATCTCTACAACTGTTTCACAAGCTGCTGAGAGTTCTGGCGACCTTTCATGCCGCGCCCTCTTCAAAAGGGAATTTACCAGAGCTATTCTCTCTATTCTTGAATACCTGCTTCATCTGAAACTGTTTACGTTTCGTTTCTTCTGAGATATCTCTGTACTCGTCGTGCTTCTACATTTCGAGAACTACGGTTTCCAAAGAATCCACCATGGCCAATATACAACTTGCACCTGTTATCAGACACTGTAGGAAAATCAATCATCAAAATATCCCGTTCTCTCTCACCCTTGAGGTGGAGATTGAGTTCATAGTTAACCACGCTTGATAGAGTACCACTACGGTCATATTCCTGCCCTACTGTCCTACTGATACCTATTGGTGTCCTACTAGTTATGACAAATGAAACTCCAGTAGTTTGTGCCAACCGACCAAGATGGCCAACATAGCCTGTGAGCGTAGAGGGCGTTTCTAGATACTTCAATGCGGCATTAAGTGAGTCTATGATCACTAGAGCGACATGACTCCTTGCCAGAAGCCTGCGCATCGTTTCAAGCGATGATTCCATGACCCCTTTCCTCAAGACTTCAACTAGTACGATATTCTGCACAGTCCTTTCTGGATCCCTTCGCATCCGAAAGGCAATCTCTTTGATTCTCCTCTGTCTATAGGTACCATGAGCATCATACCAGACCACCTTTGGTATGGACCCATCATTTGTCTCCATGAGTTGTGCCATTACTGCCAGATGCGAGCACATGAGTGTCTTTCCAGCCCATTGAGAACCTCGCAGCTCGATGACACTTCCAGACTCGAACCCGCCTCCAAGATAATCGTCAATACAGTCAATACCCGTCCCAAGTCGGGGCTTGATCTCTTTCTCTAGTTCAGCATGAGTCTTGAACCCGCCAATCCCAATAGTCTGCTTTGCGCTCCTGACTAGATCCTGTGCTCTGTTGAGGGGCATATCCATTGTGGAAGAGATTTCCTCTGGGAGACTTCCTGCAAGTAGCTCTACAGTGGGAATGCCCATATCTCGTAGTCGTGCTTGAAGGTTATGAGGCAATTCAGGCATATCAGCAAGACTGGTCCTTCTGAGTTTTCCACTCATTCTCAGACTCCTTCCTCCTGGTCAAGTTGAATTCTAGAGAGGACCGCGTTCTTCAGCTTCTCACGCCCCCGACCATATATTACATCTGTCAATGGGTCCCATGTGAAGTTACCCTGGAAAGCTATCCCAGCGTCATGTGGTATTCGGAGGATTCGGGCAGCTTCATCCAATTCATTATACCTCACGCTCTGTCCGACTGCCATCCAGATGCTCCCATCGTGGATCTTGAACGAAATGCGCCCCCTGTCAGGTGTTCCAGCCACTGTGCATTTCACTCTGGTCACTTCTGATGTCAATGCTCCTATTGACCTAACATAATCCAACATCGTCTCTCCCAGTGAGGATTGGCGTTGTGGAAGCTTCTGACCACGAATGGACGGATATCTCATCCCTAGTGTAATCACCTTGATGTACCTTAATCGAGCAAGCGCCCCCCTGTACCTAGTCCCATAACGTACCATTCCTACAGGATGCCAATCAAATAGGTCAGAGTTAGTGAGGTGCTTGAGTTCATTTCTGCCGTGGAGTTGTCTATCAGCCTCATAGAGGATATCAATCCCCTGATGTCTGGTGATCACAATGGGTCGAACTTCACTCTCTTTGATTTCGAACTCTGCGAGAGCACCTATCTCATCAAGTGAGGAAACTGTGCTAGCCCTGAGTAATGATCTTGGGCCCCATTTCTCAGTATCTAACTTGATACATCCTGTGATGAACCTGTTGTCATATGGACCCTCTTCAAAGATATACCAACGATACGACCCAGGATTGGGTGTCTTGATGTCCACACGCAATCCATATCTCACATTCGATAGTGCAGTCGTAGCCGGTGAGGGAGTATTATTCCAGTATCGTGCTTTGGCCCAGAGTTGCTTATACACAGATGCAGCATCATATTTCGAATATGGCCTAGTCCCTGTTCTAGGTCTTGCTCCCATCTGCATCGTGACCCAGGGTCTGACTATGTCCCAGAGAGCTTGAATCTCTGTCTGGTAGAGTGTGAATTGCTCGGTCAGGCTTGCTATCATCATTATCAGATAGTTACCATAGAACAGGAGAATGTCCTTTCTCTTGGACTGCAACGTAACAAGGTCTTGTTTCATACCTGCAGGCATAGGCCATCCATCCAACCAGTCCCGACACCAGGTCAGTCTGTGCCAAATCTGATTGGAATATCTGCTATTCTTGAAGAAGTCCGAGATCTTATGCAGTGTCTTCATGGGTGGAAGTTTCACAGCATCAGCGAGAACTCTTACGAATTCATTGCAATGCTCAATCAAAGGATTAGAGCTGCTCCTAAACTCTAGAAGAAGTCTTCTCACTTCCTGCAATCTTATGAGTTCAATCTTCTCAGCTTCTCTACTTGAGAATCCACTGTAGGTCAACCAAGTATCGCGGGGAGGAAGCGAGATTGATCTCAACGGTTCGAGTTCTAGCCTTGCTGTTCGATACTTTCTTCTCGCGTTAATCTTGGAAACTCGATGACACTTGTTACTAGATGGTATGCATAGGTCCTTTGAGAACGTGAGCCGGGATAACACACCCCTGTATCCTGCAATGCCCTCTCTCTTCCCAAGTCTTGTCTTCTTGACCCTTAGACTCTCTAAGTTCTGGTCAATCTTCCTAGTATGTGAGGTCTTGGATTCCTGAAGCCAAGGCCTTACGAATGGAAACAGTTCCATGACCATGTCCTCATTGAATGGAGGGACAACCATGGTCTTCAACCAACGAGAAGTACCAGGTGGTCGGCGTCTTAGCTTGTCCTTCATTATCTGCTCATCATCAGAGAGCTCTCGCGACAGAAATTGTTTTGACCAACCAATCAAGGGCGGAATTCCAATCGTGCCAATATCTAGGCCTTTTTTCGTGTCAGGGGTCACAGACACAAGTCCTCGTGCATAGTCGCACCTGGGAACTTCACTACCGCCCTTTCTCGGAGGAAAAGGTACGTTCATCGCTATTTCATCGATGTAGGATTGGAGTGGTGAGTCGAATCTGAATGGTCGAAGTTGTCGACGTTTGTACAACTTGGAACCCGTAGCTAACGGGGAAGGCGTTCCAAACCATATTGTGCATGTTGCTGGCTGTGATGTAGCCTCAGCAGCATGAATAGCTAGCGTATCAATAAGGCCTTCAAGTCCGGGTGGAGCTATTGATCTAAGGATATCGATGCCAGACACTAGGATGAGGTCATAGTTCTTGATTCGTTCTCTAATCGCGTCAACTGAAGGCACTGCCCCTCCCGAAAACAGGGCATTCTCAATCTCTGGTGAGAGGTCAATGAAGCGAATGTCATCATAGAATTGGCGAATCTCTCGATGATGAAAATCCAATCGTAGCATGGACGGCCGACATAGTCCATTGGTGAACTCTCCTGCAAGGTCAACCCATGCCACCCGCTCATATCCTTTCTCTTGAGCCCACTTGTGTGCAAATTGCAGTCCGTGCCAATGTTGTCCAATCCATCCAGCACTATCTCCAGGCGAGATCAAGGAGTCGGCAGTCAGATATAGAATGAAGTGTCGTGAGTCTTCGTTTCTAGTCTCAAATGGGTCAGGTTCACGAAGAGTTGAATGTGTTGATGGTGTGGGGAGTATATTCTGAATTGCTCCGTCTTTTGGTACCTTGAAGGGGAATGTAACAATGGCAAGTCTAGTCTTGACTGACCATCTGAATATGGGTTCAAACAGCATTCGTGGGTATGACAGTTGACTTCCTGGCTTCCTAGCCCGCATCTCCCAGATGTCTTTACGGACTTGCTCATATACAGCCTTGATGAATCTTGGTAGTAGTCGCCGTACCCTTGTGGGGAATTCAGAACCATCAATGAGGATGACTCCCTTCAGTTTCGAAGCGGGAGGTTCTGAATCCTCTCGTGCAAGAGTTCGATACTCTTGTAGTAGTCCCTCTGCATAGGACTCAATCTGTTGCTTCTCGTATGAAGAGGGCGTGGTCTTGACGGACACTTCCCACTCGTCATCAGTCAGCTTTCTTCTCTTGAGTCGTAAGTCTACGACAATGGATCCTTGTTGGTCTTGGGTCTTCCCAGTAATTCCCCAACTAAATGATGATTTAGTCTTAAGGTCCAAGACAAGTGCAGGAGACCATAATCCAAGTGAGGAGCTAGATTCTTCCGCCACATAACCTGTAGCCTTTCTAACGAAGAGAGCATAGTCTGCTCTCCCACGTCCTGAATACACAGGGACCTCTGCTGCCAAGATGTAGCCTGTCTTGTCACGAGCCAAATAATCACCACTGAGCATGATGCTCATAGCTGAGAATGGCTTGACTGTTCCCCATGAGATTCGTTCATGCGCTCTTGTTCCAACTCGTGAAGCCACCTTTACCATTTCGTGACTGAGTTGGGCTACGTCTTCGTCAACAATCAGTCTCCTTTTCAGTGCCAATCGTTTCAGGGTTGTTTTGATTCTAGAGTCATCAACCATGTCTATCAGTTCTGTTATGTCAAGAGTTGAATCAATCTCAAGACCTCGTTCCCTTGTCACTCGTATAGAAAAACCAGCCCTAGTACCGTGCTGCCCCTTGACCATCCCGATTACGAAGTCAAGTTCTGTTTCAGCTCTCTCTGCAAACTTGACCGTTCTCTTTTTTCGATCAAACCCTGCCATGTAGAACTGATCAAGTAATGGACGAAGCCTGAAAATCAGGAGATTGATATATCGAGAAGCATCACTTGCAGGAACTGAGTGGATGAAACACTGCCTGCAAAGCTCTACTAGATGTCCTCGAATGGCATCCACAAAGTCCAGTGACGGAAGAAGAGGGTGAGTGACAATGACTGTTGGTCGATGTTTTGACCCTCCATATGCAGAATGCCATCGGAAGTATTCATCTTCTGCCTTTGTCACTCTTCTGACCTCTATCCTATCAGGTTTGGGAAAGGGATATCTTGTCATGGCTAGAAATCTGAGCCGGGCTCCAGCTATATTCAAGAGAGTATTCAAAGGTCCTATTGTTCCATCATGCCAAGAGTATACTCTTTTGGTCTCTGTGTTTCCATAGAGTGCAGTCGTGTTGAAGACTACTGCCAAAAAGTTCTTTCTGAGGTGTTTCTCAACATCACAGACAGGCACAAAACGATCTGGATCTCTTGCACGACTCAGTGTCTCTCTCTTGGTCTTCGCCTTTTCCCACAGTGTCCATGACCGTTCATATATCTCAGGGAGTTCTTCTGTCCCTTGTCTGATAAGGCGAAGAAGAGTACTCATTGCTGCCGTTTTCGCTTGTCGCATTGCTCTATCTGGATGGAGAATCTGTGAGTTCCCTCGCGACACAATGACTCCATTTTCTCTCTCCTAATAAAGACACTTCAATCACGGGATGAACACGGAGGAGTGCAACTTCATGCCCATGAAAGTGTTTCATCAGACGGCTATCTAATAAGTGTCCAAGTTCGTCCAAGATTCTTGGAGCTGTTGCCAACCCTATCCGATAGCCGTCCTAACGGGCCAGCCAGCACAATCCTTGCTACTGCAAAGGATGCTGTAAGTATTCCCAACTCGGTCGCTCCTACCCCTAGCTCCACGATGTAGAATGGGAAGATGGGCATAATGATGCCAAAGCCAATTTGTAGTATGCTCAAGGACAGCGCAAGCGCGAAGACCTGCCTCATGCCTTCGGAGGAAGAGGATGGCTCCGGATGTGCATCGGCTTCAGATCTTGCAGATTCCATGGGAATAGACGCTCACCGTGGACCGCTTCTTGCGCCTTTTCATCTTTCCCAAATCGGATGTTGAGTAGCTAATTACCCTTCGATAATCACGCGATTGACACCGGGTATGGAAGCAAGAGCCTCTATTGCAGCTCCTTTCAGTGGCTCTTCAGTTATGACCTTTAAACTGGCCTCTTCACAAATGGCGGCATCCTCAGCTAACACTTGGCGTATCGGGATGCCATGATGCGATATGGTTGAAGTGACTTGCGATAGAATGCCCGGGTCCTCAGGATTCTCTGCATGGATTGTCACAACCCCATATCCTAGAAGTTTCGCTACTTTCTCAAGCGATGCCCCGGCAGGACGAATTAGAGAGAAGAACTTGAAGAGGTCCTCGGTCTTGCAGATATCCTCAGTCGTAGCGCGAACGGTTCGCCTATCTATATCTAGCGCGTCACCTATTGCCTTGAGAGGTATCCGCACGTCATTACATTTGATGACTCCTGGAGCTTCGACATTGAACCCGTGACAAATCAATGCCCCTGCAACTTTCAGCCTAAGAGGCATATCATTGAAACGCTCAACAATCTTTAGCCACATTTGTACGGCATCCTCAGAACATCAAATCAGACGTTCAATGCCTTTTCCATAAGCACTTCATCGATAAAGCCTTTGGGCATCCTAAAATGACGCGCTCTTCGTCCCACAATTTGATAGCCGAGTGACTCATAGAGTGATAGAGCCGTCGAATTGGTTTCGAAGGTGCTTAGAACGATTTTCTCATACTCCCTTTCGATGGCCGCAGTTTC
>DAOWNS010000263.1 GCA_030642465.1 Candidatus Thorarchaeota archaeon
CGCCTCTACTTCAGTTGGTGCTTCATCTGCAAGCACACTATCGAATCCCTCGACATCCGAGGAAGAGTCCTCAAACTCCTCAGGTTCCACTGCCAGTACATCGATACTCTCTTCCACCTGTGGTTCAGGAGGGGGTGCCTTATTGTCTTCAACTTCAGAGGTCATGGTTTCTAGTAGCACACTGACACCATTCTCAATGTAAGAGCTGATTTCCTTCAGATAGCCATTCGTGCTGTTATTTTCAATGGGCAAGAGTAAGCCCCATATCAGGGGACTCAGTGTTTTGCTTTCCGCAAATCCTTCTTTGATGTTAAACTCCCGCGAAACTTCCAGGCACAGCTCCGTTGCCAAATCATGACAACCAGTTCGTAGTAGGGCAAGAATTACCCTTGCTCGAGCCCGCCAATCCGTGGTTGGCTCCTGGGAGAGAAGTGCTGTCCGCGCCCGTATTGCCAATGATGCCTTGGCTTGCGACAGAATATCGTCAAAGTTTCTCTCTGGATATGTTCCAGCAGAACGTTTCCCTGAGAATTTGAACCAGCGCTCGACACTGATGTCTCGCGTCCCCTCATGTGTAGTGAAGGAGAGATCTCGTGCGCTTCGCTTCACAGCACTTAGAGGAGAGATGAAGAATATGCGCTGACTCCCTGCGGGTCGCAACGTGACATCATAGCGCAAGACAGCTGAGGCCAGCCCCTTTGTGGCGCTGTAGTCCCGGTCACACCGGTCTGTCGTAGCCTTCGCAGTTTCAATCAAACTGGGATTATCTGCGGTGGACATCACCACTGCTGCAGGCGACTGATTTGCAATAAGGGCGATAAGTCCATTCGAATATAATGTGCTCTTGGCTTCATCATACTCAATCTTCTCAATCGGCTCCACACCGTGAGCAGACATGGGACGAAGAGCTACATAAAACGTGAACTTGACCTCTTCCAACGCGCGATTAGTCAGCAGAATCTCGTTGAATACCGCCTCATTATCGCCTTCACTGACATGATAGATCATTCGAGAGAAGGTCACTGGTCCTGTCGTCATTTCCCAGCTGTACAACTGGTCCTGTGATGATAGTAAGTTGAGTCTTGGACCATCATGTTCTGCCAGTGCAGGAAATGCTACTCCTTCTGCTCCTTGCGGCCAGAAATCAATTGACCCGCATTCTGAAATCGCCGTGACTAGGCCATATGTGTCTGTCATGCCAAAGAGCTTGGCCCCAGGCGAACCGACTAGACCCAAGTTGAGATAGCCATTGTTGGGCAGACCTGATTGCTCGACCTCATCCGGATCTGCTTTTCTAAGAGCGAGGATTGCCCAGTTTGGAAGCATCCATTTCTCGGCTCTGGCATAAACCCGACCATTTAGAGCATCCTGGAGAAATGCAACCTCTTCTCGAGGAGTCAATAGTCCTGCTTCGGGGAGGGTTACTCTGTTGTATTTTGCGACCCTTCTAAATCGTTCCAGGTTCTCGCTTACAACAGTTTCCAAGATGGTTGACCTCATAGCAGGTTTCCAAGGGAATAGCAATCAGCAACAGCTTACAGGAGATAAAATGGGTTAGGTTATTTATGTATCATGTGCGTGTTTATGACACCGCATTCCTGACTGTTGTCATAATGGGCTTGTCTGAGAATTGGAGCCTAAGAAGACAATTGGTGTAGCAAACGCTAAAAGCCTATAACAAATCGTTGATGTTGAATAGAACCATAAGTACCGCGCTAGTTCATTCAGTCTTTGAAAATGCACAAAATAAGGGAGTATAACATGGCCGAAGCCTTCACCAAACGTTCGCGACGGATTCAAAACATGATAGCAAAGGAGTTGCGCCTCATTGTGAAGGATAGAATTGCTCTCTTCTTGATATTTCTACTTCCAGCCGTATCAATTGGAATGCTCTATTTCGTCACCCAAGAAAACGATCTCTCGGGAATGGGAGCAGGAAGTGGGGATACCGAAGGTACTGAAGCCATGGAGCAATTCATGGGAGGTCCAATCCTCGGCTTGATTGACCAAGACACGACGCGAACCTATGAGGGAGAGGACCTATCAGAGAACTTCACAAGCTATCTAGAGGAAATGGCCGAACAGTTGATTTTCTACACGAACGAGGCAGATGCTTACCAAGACATGTACGATAAGGAAATCATGGGCTATATCGTGATCCCCGATGGTTCGAGAGAAACCTGACTTTGAATGAGCCAACTTATGTTACTGTTCATGTGGACGCCACAAATCTCATCGAACAAATAACAGTAAATGGAGTAGTTCAGGGAGCAACCATTATGTTTCGGGCAACGCATGGCTGGATTGAATCGGAAGTGTTCCCGGGCATGATGATTGAATTCATGCCAGAGGGAGGGTACGTGGAAATCGTCTTTGGGGGATTTATAGTAATTTTCTCGAGTTACCTTGGCATTGCGATGACTTCCGCCCAGTCTATTGTTGGTGACATACCCTTGCGAAGAATGCTGCTCACACCAACCAGTAGGCTTGAGGTTGTTATTTCCAAAGTAATTTCCTACGTCATAATTGGCTTCTTTCAATCACTTCTGCTCATTTCGCTCTGGGTTATTGCATTCGATTTGACACTGAATACAGAGTTCGCAATCCTAGTGCTCATTATGAGCTTGACATCGCTAACGGGGTCATCCACTGGAATCCTAATCTCATCAGTTTCATCGTCACGTCTTCAAGCAAATCAAATGTTCCTGTTCGTGATGTTTGGCACGCTAATACTATCAGGATTCTTCATCGATGTGGGCATTCTAGACGACTTTCTACCTATGAACCAAGGCATGAAAGTGCTAATTGATACAGCGTTCAAGGGACTAAATCTCTTCGACGTGTTGATTCCAATTGCCAAGCTCGTTGGTTTTTCGGTGTTAGCAATTCTGGTTTCTACGTTCGTCTTCTCTAAGAAGCCAACCCTTGCTTAATGGAGGATAAACAAGCCATGGAACACAAAACAAGTAGTGCGGCCCCCCCACCTAGAGAAATGCCCTCGTTCGTGGAGGAGGCCTATTTCTCAGGATCCAGAATGGGAGAGGCAATTGACTGGTGCATTGACAGACATGATAGGGAGTTGCACTGTGACGTGCAAGGCGTACTTAATGCAACGGGAAATGAAGTACGATTTAAGGGCAGGATACTGAAGTTTCGGAAAGGAGTGCTAACTCGACGCATTGCAGTGCTTGTCGAAGAGGACCTGCGCCGGAAGAAGGTTGGAA
>DAOWNS010000150.1 GCA_030642465.1 Candidatus Thorarchaeota archaeon
GGCATAGTTGTCGTGAAGAGGAAGAAAGTGGTTGACCTGATTGAGAAACCAAAGCCTGAGCAAATGGTGAGCAATCTGATCAATGCAGGCATCTATGCAACTGGTCCTGAGATTTGGGATGCGATAGATAAGACTCAGCCTTCGAGTCGAGGAGAACTCGAGATAACAGACTCGATTAAGATGTTGATTGATCAGGGGAAGGTTGGCGCATATGATCTCCCGTCGTGGTGGATGGATATTGGCAAGCCGTGGGACCTGCTAGAAGCTAACAGGTTGATCCTGAATGATGCGACTGGATACATCTCAGGGGAGGTTGAGGAAGGAGCTGTACTAAAGGGAGAGGTCTTTGTTGAAACGGGAGCAACCATTAGAAGCGGGGCGTACATTGAAGGTCCGGTCTACATAGGTGAAGGTTCAATCATCGGACCAAATTGCTACCTACGTGCGCACACTTCAGTGGGCAAACAAGTCAAGATTGGAAACGCAGTGGAGATTAAGAATAGCATAATCATGGATGGAACTAATGTTGGCCACCTCTCGTATGTGGGCGATTCTGTGATAGGTCGCAAGGTCAATTTCGGCGCGGGAACAATTACGGCGAATCTAAGACATGACAACAAGACTGTGAAAGTTTCTGTCAAAGGTCAGAGAATCAACTCGGGACGCCGAAAGATGGGTGCAGTCGTTGGTGACGATGTTAAAACCGGAATAGGTACCTTGATCGCACCGGGGATTGTTTTACATCAAGGCTCGCGCACGGGAATTGGCGTTATTGTAGACAAGGATATCGAACCCGAAAAACTTGTGCTGACTGACCAGCCCAGAACGGTAGTTGACGCGCCACGGAAATGAGGGAAAAACCGTGCACACAGCCCGCTTAAGGGAGTTCAATGCGGTCATAAAAGACATCAGAAAAGTGGACGTTCTTTTTGGCTACTGTTATCCCTCAACATACAGGGCCGGGATGACCGGACTTGCGACTCACATATTCTATTCGATGCTGAACGCCCGTGAAGATACATCTTGCGAACGCTACTTCAGGTACGATGTTCCTTCACCAGGCCGTTCACTAGAAACCGCACGCCCTTTACATGATAACCATATTGTGGGCTTTTCTCTCACTTACGAGGAGAACATTCTTGGCATGATCCAGATGCTCGACAGTGGAGGTGTTCCCGTCTTGGCGAGGGACAGAGAGGACAAACACCCCATCGTGCTCGTGGGAGGGCCCGTTGTTAACTCGAATCCTGAACCTTACGTTGACTTCGTAGATGTTTTCGTCATTGGTGAGGGGGACCTCGTTGTACATGACATAATCGATGTCGTGCGGGAATCTGTTTCAAGGGAGGAGGCGTTGGAGAAGATTGCGCTTCTGAGAGGTATCTACGTTCCAGCTGCTAATCCCTCTTCTGTAACTAGGCTCATAATGAAAGATATTGATTCAGTCTTTCATCCGACTGCACAGATTGTTCCAGACGTCCCCGTCGGCGACAAACTTGAACCTGTATTCGGCAAGTCTTTTCTTCTAGAAGTGGCACGGGGATGCGGTCACTCATGCAAGTTCTGCCTGGTTGGCCACATCTGTCAGCCCAGAAGGGTTAGAAGCGTTGGTCGTCTGAAAGAGATCATTGAGATTGGATTGCAGGAAACTCCGGTGCGCAAGATTGCTCTGATAGCATCCTCCATTGGCGATCTCAAGGAGCTGGAGGACCTTGCCGACTGGATTGTAACACAGGACCTCCAGATGTCAGCTCCATCATTAAGAGCGGATGTCGTTACCGAAAATTTGCTGGCATCTTTGGTAGCTGGTGGACAGCGAACTCTCACAATTGCTCCTGAAACAGGGTCGGAGAGCTTGCGGTCTGCCATGGGTAAAGGACTAAGTGATGATGCTATTGAGAATGCTGTGAATCTGGCGGCGCAAGCTGGTTACAAGGCGATTAAGCTCTACTTCATTGTAGGTCTGCCTGGAGAAACCGACAGGGATGTTGAGGCAATTCCAGAGATGGTGAAACGCCTATCCAAAGGAAGAGGTTTGCGCATCTCAGTAGGTATCAACCCGTTCATACCAAAAGCCCAAACGCGGCTTCAACGCAATGCACAACCGCCCATAGAAGTAATTCGTCACAAAATCAGAACGGTTGAGAGGGGTCTGCGAAATGTGCCCCGTGTAAATGTGGAATCCTTGGACCCGAGAAACGCGCGCATTCAGGCTGCACTGTCACTGGGAGATAGGTCCATCGGGAAAGTTATTCGCAGGGCTGCATCGTATGATGGACTCAGTGGGTGGAGACGCGCTGAAAAGGAAGCAAACATTCCATTCTTCTCATTGGCGAATGATACCCAGCGTCTTCAAGGAACTCTTCCGTGGTCAATAATAAGAAAGCAATGATAGATGGTCCCTCAAGCTAAGGTCTATAAGGCGTTTTTCGAATTCATCTGTGGAATGCACCGTTCCTGATAGCGGGATTGTCAATCTGGTGAAGATCAATGTCTGATGATGATGAGTTCCGAACCGCCTATCCAGCACTGAGCAAGGAGCTGAAATCGGGAACTGCCAAGGTTAGCGCCAACGGGGTCCGCACAATGTCAGAGAAAACTGATACGACTTCTACTGAGAGATTTCTACCAGATGTGGTGGACTACATACGGCGATGCGATACGATGGATCAAGCAGTTGAGATTATCAACTACATGCAGAAACGTGGCGAAATCAATACAAAAGAAGCGAAAGAATTCAAGTCCCAACTAAAAGCAAATGGCCTTAGAAGTTTCGGAACTAAGAAGGAAACGGATCATTATCTACATTATGGAACCAGTGAGTAACCTACCATTCTTCTGTCTAGCATTCACAGAAATTTACAAGTTCACGTACATGCCATGCTTTCGCGCCCATTCTATCGTTTCGGGACTGCACCTCTTCAACTCTTTCTCAGGAAATTCACTCAGAAGATTCCAGCCTAGGTCAAGGGTTTCCTCAAAGGATCGATTCTCGTGATCGCCTTGATTGATGAACTCGTGTTCAAACCTGTCCGCGAATGCAAGGTATTTCTGATCCCGGTCTGTGAGAGCCTCAGAGCCTACCACTGCAACGAGGTTTCGAAGATCCCTTCCTTCAGAGTATCCATAGTAGAGCTGTGCTTGAATCTCCTTGTGATCAAAGCGTGTCATGCCCTTGCCAATGCCTTCCTTCATCAGACGGCTCAGTGATGGGCCCGGATCAATTGGGGGATAGATTCCACGTCTATGTAGGTCGCGGGCAACAATCATCTGCCCTTCAGTGATATACCCGCTAAGATCTGGGATTGGATGAGTTATATCATCTTGTGGCATTGATAGTATTGGCATCTGAGTGATGGTCCCTTTTCGACCCCTAATCCTTCCGGCGCGCTCGTATATCATACTAAGATCCGTGTAGAGATAACCAGGGTAGCCGCGCCTGCCAGGAACTTCGGATCTTGCTGCGCTTATCTCGCGGAGAGCTTCCGCATAATTGGTCATGTCAGTAAGAATCACAAGAACGTGCAAATCGGACTCATAGGCTAGATATTCTGCTGCAGTCAGTGCAGCACGTGGTGTTATGATTCGCTCAATGGCAGGATCATTTGCGAGGTTAAGAAAGAGTGCAGTATGTTCTAGTGCGCCAGTTTCCTCAAAGGAGTTCATGAAGAACTGCGCTTCAGTCGCTGTGATGCCCATTGCTGCAAATACAATGGCAAAATCACTCTCTTCTCCAGGAATCTCCGCTTGTCTGACAATCTGTGCTGCAATCCGGTTGTGCGGTAGGCCAGAGCCAGAGAATATGGGAAGCTTCTGACCCCTGACTAGAGTGTTTAGTCCGTCAATGACTGACAATCCAGTCTGAATCGGTTGTCGGGGGTACTGTCTTGCATATGGATTGATTGGGGACCCGTTAATATCCCAGTGGTCCTGAGCCGTGAGCGGCGGGCCTTTGTCCAGAGGATTTCCAGAGCCATCCAACACGCGCCCGAGAATCTCCGTTGAAACCGGCAGCTTCAATGTTTCACCTGTGAAGCGAACGGTGGTCTTATCTGCATCAAGACCTCGTGTTCCTTCGAACACCTGAATAATCGCCTTCCCGCGACTAGCTTCAAGAACAGTTCCTGTCAGCATCTCTCCACTCGGAGACCGTATCTTGACTACCTCGTTGTATCCTACGTTGTGTATGCTCTTCACAATTAGGAGAGGACCACGTACGTCTGAAACTGTGCGGTAGACAATTGAAGACTCCCTTGTCATTGGAGGAAACACCAACAGAGGCCAAATAACCCGTTTGAAGCTCGTAGAAGATGCAATGTTTTAAGAGTTACGTACCGTAAGTCGCCGTTTTTAGAGCCATGACGATAAATGAAAGAACACAAGGACTGGAGCAAATATCAAGGCTCGAACTATCAGTGATTGGCCTCTTGCTTTGAGGTCGTTTGAGGTAGGTGTGAGGTACAGAATGGCCCCGACCAATATGCAGAGGGCCATTAACGCATCTCCCAAGAAAACAAGGATTGCAATCAGCTCGCTATCTGAAATGCCAATCAGGCTAAACCAGGCGTAAGCTGCGCTCTCCATAGTGATGGGCGCTACACCAGCCGCTTCCACAAAGGTGCTCAAAATGAAAGGACTGGATAGATACAATCCGATTCCAGCGACAACCAGTGTTTTACTCAAACCATCGCTGAGCCCGGTCATGTAGATCATGAGCCCAAGCAGTACGAAAATCAAGTATCCACGAATCGAGAGGGCGAACATGACATTCAATACAAAGCTAATGAAATCCAACCAAGATGTGAATGGTCCGTCGAATACGGGTTGTTGGAGCATCTGATAGGTTGTAATGAATGGGTTCATGGACCTCACGCGTGTGAGTCACGATATCGGAATATATTCACCACTAAAGAC
>DAOWNS010000057.1 GCA_030642465.1 Candidatus Thorarchaeota archaeon
GCATATGTCACAACGATTCATGATGAGGATTTGTTTGAGGCGGCCGCAAAATCCGTTAAGCTCGCGAAAGTATCAGTGCCCGACCCGGATTTTCTCGCATTACCATCCTACGATGGGATCTATCCTACTGTAAAGGGGCTCTTCGACCCGGCAATTAGGAGTCTCTCATCTGAAGACGCCGCAGAGCTAATCATGCGGACTGTCGATGCTACAAATGAGGCAGTTGACTCTAAGCAAACTGCCGTGGAAGCACAGCTGAGCGCATCCGCTGGGGCAAGGGCAATAGTCAACTCCCTTGGGATATGCGGCTCCGTGGAAACCGCATTCATGTTCATCAACAGCTCTCCCACTGTCAAGGACGAAACTGAACAGACTACCAGCTATGAGTTTCAGGTATCTAGAAACCTCAAGAGCATAGATCCTGAATGGGTTGGTTCTACTGCAGGGCGCAATGCAATAAACAATCTCGGTAGTCGAACAATCGAGGGCGGTGACATGCCTATCATTCTCACACCTCTCGCGGTGAGCACTATCATCGGAGGCGGATTTGGAGGCGCCATCAATGCTGAGGAGATTCAATACGGGCGATCATACATAGCAGATGCGCTGGGCGAGTCGATTGCTTCGGAAGCGCTCAGTATCATGGACGACGCTCATATAGCTGGTGGGATTGGCTCTCGACCTTTTGATGCTGAAGGGGTTCCAACGCAACGCACACAGATTCTGCACGGTGGGGTATTGAAGAACATCCTACACAACTCCTATACTGCCAACAAGGACCAAGTGGAGAACACAGGAAACGCAAGTCGGGCTTCTTACTCTGGACTCCCCTCAATTTCGCCTTCCAACCTTGTTATAGCGCCTGGAAAAGGGAATCTTGATGACCTAGTTTCCGAAATCAAGAAAGGCGTCCTGTTCATGTATACTGGAGACCGTCCAAACATGACGACGGGCGATTTGAGCGCCATGGTGATGGAAGGCCATTTCATTGAGAATGGGGCGATTGAACATTCGTTGAAAAACACACTCGTAGGCATCAACATGCGTGACCTGCTTCAGAAAGTGAACCGAGTTGGGGCTGACGTTAGGGTGACATCAACTGTTGTGACGCCTTCGATTGTGATCGAATCAGCTAGAGTTACTTCGGGATAATCTACATTTTCTCGACAACTGGAATGCCCAATATTCGTAGACAGTTACCCATAGTTATCCTGAATGCAGACACTAGCTCCAAGCGTGCCGCTCTCGTTTTTGGCTCGGCTTTCAATACTGGACATGAATCGTAGAACTTACTAAACAATGTAGCCAACTCGTAGCAATATCCTGTAATTCTGTTGGAGCTAAAGCTGGTTCCCCATACATCCTTCTTCAGTCCCCTCACTACTTCGAGAATCTCCTCAGGGAATCTCGCTATTGCCTTCACCAGCGCGAACTCAACCTCAGAAGACAGCAATGTCAACTCTGCCTTTCCGGTAGGTTCCATCCCAGTCTTTTCGAGAATCCTCTGTGCTCTTGCGAATGAATACTGAAGATAGGGAGCGGCATCTCCGTTGAAATCTAGTGCCTCATCCCATCTGAATGTAATTTTCCTGTCGGGTGATGCCTTCAGCATGAAGTACCTAACTGCGCCAGTGCCCACTTTAGCGCCTACGATTTCCTTGAACTCATTGCTTTCATCGGGGTTGCGTTTTGCCACCTCTTCCTTTGCGAGTTCGGTTGCTTTGTCCAAAACGTCATCAGTTGAGTATCCAATCCATGTCCCCTTTCTCCCAGAGAAGTCTGCGTCCTCAAGACCAACGAATTCGTAGGCAACATGGTGGGAATTAAGGCTCTGTTCGTGGTGTCCGAGTAAATCTAGGATGGTGTAAATTAACCTCTGTGGGTGTGCTTGAGCGGATGCAATAACGTTGTAAACAATATCAAATCCCCCTAAGTTGCGGTCAGACCCATCCAATGCTGTCCTATACACATCTTCGCCGTTCGCTTGCTCCTCAAACACGCTATAATGAAATGGATCCTTGATGACGCCGAATTTCCACATTTGAAATGCAACATCCGCTCCAGTGTATGTCCGTGTTCCATCTGACCTGAAGAGGACCTTGTGGGGGTCCTTCATGTCCTTGAACTCCTCCATTGCAGCCAGGTTCGCAACGATGCAGCCCTTCTTCTCTCCTTCCGTCAGCTCCAAGATGTTCTCTGCCTGCAGCATTAGATCTTTGGCAGTCTGCAAGAGGCCGCTGTGTGCAATCGAGCTCTCCCAAATCTGATAGTTCTTGTAGATGCCCAGACGATACGCTGTTTGACACTGGGCTTTGAGACACAGAGTGACCATCTCGGCGCTCCGCTTTGCCTCCTCTGAATTCAGGTCTTCCAACCTGCGGGTGATTTCGCGAATCTCGTTTTCTACGCCACTATCATTCTCTGTTACTTTCTGAACTTCGACATAGAGATGGCCTAGGAAGTGATCCATCTTCTCTGAAACCTTTGCCAAATCCACGTCATCATGCATTATCTTCCATGTGAGCTGGGCAATTTGCAGCCCAAGGTCGTTGATGTAATCGATTCTGACAACTTCGAAACCCACTGACTCAAGGATGTTCGCGAGTGTATCGCCCAGTATTGCGTTGCGTGCGTGACCTATGTGCCAAGGCTTGGAGGGATTCACTGCGGGGGATTCGATAAGTGCCCGAGTGCCCTTAAACTCCTCAGTCATGCCGTACGTGGCATTGATTTTGCATACTTCACTCACGACACGCCTTGCGAACTCTTCCCGATCAAAGAAGAAATTGATGTATGGCCCTTTTGCCACAATCCTGTCCAACAATGGCTCTTTCTTCGCCTCTTTCTCGAGGCTTTGAGTAATTTCAGTGGCAATGGCGGCTGGGCTCTTCTTCAATTCCTTTGCCAGTCGGAATGACACCGTGCTAGCAATGTCACCGAGGTCCGGGTCTGGAGGGATCTCAATGTACTTTCGAACTGTTTCAGAGTCAGTTGAAGCCACCTTGACCAACAACTGAATAACCAGCTCAGCTGCGGCATTCCAAGGGTTGTTGGTCTGTGGGGTTGGACTCACTTTGTGTGTCGCCTCTTAATGTACAGAGCAAGCTGTTGTTTCTTCATAAAGTAAACGCTACTTGTGATTACAATTGTTGTTTTGCTTACGGTTACTATATGTCCACTCGAGTTGATTCCGAGATTACTTTTTGGCCGACTACAGCCATCCATTGGTTAAAGATTAATGACTTTTTGCAGATGATAAAATAATAACTAATAAACAATTATATATTTAAGTAATCGGTAAACAGACTTATATTCATTTTTATCTCGGCATAAATGCTCGTTCTCTTTGAGAACGGTTCTAGTCCCGCGCCCCAACTAGCGTTCCTCCATGCGCCGTGGAAGAACATACCACATAGGTATCACCGATAGCTCTAATGGCGACACCGCCTTAAACCGTGGTTGTCGCAGGGAGATGATTCGACTGGCCAGTAAACAACAGAAGACTAGGAAATCTCGTGAGCACAACATTAGTACGGCCAACAAAATCTGTTCTTCTTGTAGTTCTGACAGAATCTACATTGACAAAACTCGTGGTGAAGTTATCTGTTCCAGCTGCGGACTTGTTCTTTCTGATCGTTCGATTGATACAGGACCTGAGTGGCGTGCATTCACTGCTGATGAACAAAATAGTCGTCAGCGTGTGGGTGGCCCAACTGATTGGAGTAAGTTCGATCAGGGTCTAACAACCATAATCGGACGTCAGAATGTTGACGCATCAGGACGGAAGCTGACTTCTACACGTAGAGCACAGATTCATAGACTACGCAAGTGGCAAATCCGTACTAAGGTTCACTCCTCTGACAAACGAAATCTTGCGGTTGCAATGACGGAACTTCATCGGATAAGCTCTCAGATGAGTATCCCCTACTCAATTCGAGAAACCGCTGCTGTACTCTACAGGAAAGCTCTGCGGAAGCGATTAACCCGAGGCCGTACAATCCTCGGGATGATTGCAGCCTCGCTGTACCTTGCTTGCAGAATCCATACGGTCCCGAGACCCTTGGAGGAAGTATGCGATCAGATACACATCACTCGCAAGGAGCTAAGCCTGTGTGTGCGCCTCATCCTGCGATACCTTAACCTCAAGGTCCCATTCAGCAAACCAGCTGAGTTCGTCCATCGATTTGGCACTGAGCTCAATCTTCCTGGCGCAGCCAAGAAGAAGGCGATTGACATCCTTGAACAGGCTTGCGAACAGAGACTCACAATTGGTAAGGATCCAAAAGGGATGGCTGCTGCAGCGATATATGTTGCAAGCATCCTCACAGGCTCACGCCGGACACAATTGGAGATTGCTCGTACTGCACGGGTCACTGAAGTTACCGTAAGAAATCGCTACAAGGAAATGGTTGAGAAGCTAGGAATTTCAACCTCGTAACAATTCCATGGTAAGTGGGGCTCGGCTTGATTGTCGAATCCCCCTCCCCTCTCTTTTGAAAGCCGCCTACTACTAGTATCCCATATAGGCTTATTTTGCAGCATTTCGATTCAATTATGGAGACAGAAGATATCATGTCTGGCCGACGCGCTGTTCAAGGGATTTGGCTGATAGAGCGTGGGTCAGGTCGAAACTTGGTTGCTAAAGCCTACACAGAAATCGACATAGATATGGACCTGATTGCGCCTTTCCTATCTGCTACCCATACTTTCATCGATCGCGCCTCATCCGAGGAGCTGCAGACTATTGATACAGAGTCCAACCGATATGTGTGGGTGGCGAATGACTTCCTTCTCTTTGTGATGGTTGTTTCCAAGGGCGCCCGACTCGGGCACATGCGATTCATCCTCGAGTATGCCTTGGCAGAGTTCATGCGCAACGAGGTACCGAAAAACTCTGACGTGACTACAATGCTAAAGCGTTGGCACGGCACCACAAGTACCTTCAAGCATTTTGAGGAATACGTGGATGAACTGATTTCCCAGTACGAATCGACCGATGAGTCTCTTACTGCAGGCAAAGCGATGGACTGCCTTGCAGTGTATAGCCATCTGTTCCGTGCCATATTGCGGGTGAAAATCCCAAAGAAGACTCGCACCAAGCTAACAAAGAAGATTCGCGAACTAGCCCAACCAGTGCTTGAACTGGACCCCGTCCTTTCTGAAATCCAGATTGATGATGGTGGCGTAGAGATTCTGCACTTGGATATTTCAAAGATCAATTACCGCACGCTTCGTCAGGGTCTGGAGATGTTGCTACAGGTCGTGACAGAAGCCACACGTGAAACCGTTACCCAGGCTGCTTTTAGAAAAATGATATTCGACAAAGCTATGCCATATGTCAAGAGGGATATCGAGCGTCTGCAGCTGTACTGCATACTAGATGACGTTGTCCGCTATCTCTTCTAGCGTTTTCCAAGCATGATAATCGTTCGCTCAACTGCTTGTCCCATCTTCCTCTCAGGCAGAGTACGACGCTCTGGGCGAATCACTAGCTGCTTATCCGTTGACTGAGTTCTGATTGATTTTCGAGGAAGGAATTTGATAATCTCGAAGGCTGTCCCCTTGATTATCTGGTCAAACTCAATGCTGACTTGTCCCTTTGTTGTGTTAATCACAGGGGTTGTCATGGCTATCCTTCCGTCCGGTCCAAGACATGGTTCCATGCCTTTCAAGGAGTTACGGTACAGTTTCGTTAGCTCCACGATGCTCTCTTCAGCATCTTTTCGCTCAGGTCGCTTGGTATAGACTGGGCCCAAGACGGGTTCAAATGCGATTGCATCCACAGTCTTACCAACAACTTCTATCGCCCTGCGAGCATCGCCTTTTAGGATCCTGAAATCGAGTTTCTCCCCTAAGTCGGAACTTAACCATCTCAGATTTAATCGAGCACCTTGTACAGCATCGCCATCAATGTCTATCCCTATACATTTCATACCTAGAATTGCAGCTTCCATCAATAGAGTCCCCGTACCACAGAATGGATCTAATATTGTGTCGCCTGGTTTTGCGCCTGCAAGCGTCAATAGGGTTCTACAGAGTTTTGGACTCGTGCTGGTCTTAGCGGAAATGTACGGTCTCGATTCATCTCGATATTGCTGAAGGCGTGAATCGTACACCACCACGGTCTTTCCAATGTGCAGGCTTTCTTCAGTCAGCACTGCGAGCACCTCTGCATTCGGGGGTTTCATCAGGTTGTATCGGGCGATTGTCTGGGGCCATAATGCGGTGTTAGGACGCTCTTTCTTCCTAGTATCAGGCCCTTCATAAATGTAGTAAGCAGCTCTTCTGGCACCGCGAGATAGAAGCCTCCTCTTAGCCCACTCATCTAATCCAAGAGTCAAACGCCTGAGACTAACAGTTGATTCAGCATTGAACGTAGGGTATGTACTAACTCCAAACTTGATTTTTTTCCCCTTGGGAGATGGCCATATCCTATCTATCCAAGGACACTCCATTAGCTCATTCCTGTATCTCTTGACTGGCCGCCCCTGCTTTGGAAACGCCCTCTCTGCGACTGATCGATCGTACTTGATGATTACGCGGCCGATCTTGAAACAGCCTCCAAGCGCTTCCTGAATCTCCACAATTTGAGAATCGGTCAAGCGCTTGTCAATGTCAACAATGGCTGCATTCCGGGAGTGGTCATTGACATGCGCAGTCAGATTCTGGTCCCTCAGGTAGACAAGCATCTCTGCAATGCTCAAGAGCCAGTTCTTTCCTAGGATGAAGATGTATTCAGTCATGCTTTGTGTTTCTCCAGCTCCGCCAGTAGAAACTTGGCATATAATGCTCCCTTCAATGGCGTTGGCGTTTCTGAGATGAATGTTGGCTTATAACCCACCTCTTTGGTAATCTCAATCAGGGGCAGTATATCCGGCCCCCATTCTTTCCCGAGCGGCCTGTGGGCTTTCTCTCCTGCTTGTGTGAAAATTATGCCACTGACATGGAAATGCATGTTATTGACAAATAGAGACCCAAGAGCATCCTCAAATGCGCCAAGAATCTCAAGATAGCTCTGCTTGTTGTTGCACTTGCCCTGCGTGCGTGCATACATATGCGCCCAGTCAATCGTTGGAATCAAGCCGTTCGATTCCGCACAGAGTTTGGCAATCTCTTCTACTGACCCATACGCGTTTATCTTACCCGCAATCTCGGGAGCCAAGTATGCTCCTTCGCCGAGATGCCCTGCTTTCTCCCAGACTTCCTGAAGCGCACCTCTAACGACCTTATGTGCTTCCTCAGGAACAAGCCCTCCGTATGTCCCGACATGGAATACAATCCGTTTCACGTCCATTAGCGGAGCGAATCGCAGGGCCTTTTCAAGCCGCTTCTTTGATCGTTGACGTATGTCCTCTGATTTCGACGCCAGATTGATGTAGTATGCTGCATGCATGCTCATGGCTACACCTGTGGATTTGGCCAGATTTCCTATTACCCTTGCTTTTTCCTCGGACGTTCTCAACCCGTAGACAGCCGCATACTCGAAAGCGGTTAAACCCGCTTCTTTCAGGATTTCGAAGGCTCTCTCTGGTTTGCCTTTGGCCTCCTCGGGATAGCCAGCTGGACCAAAGCGAATCTCCTCCATCCAGTTCAATCCTCCAATGTGAATTCCCAGCGGCAATAAGCATCAGGGGGATGTTTGTCAGGCGGACAGAATATACAGCGCGTCTTGATTCGGGGGTCAATCGTTTCAGCGAAGTAGCTGTACTCGATCTCTCCAACCGGTCGACAGGGGAAATCTGGAAGTCCCTTCCGGTTCCTTGCAGTCTGGACTCTGCACTCATCCATGGTGAATATCAGAGTTTTGTCATCCTTCCATTCTGTAGACTGTTTGTTCAATCTCGCATACACTCGGTAGTCCAGCGCCTTCTCTAGCGACTTCAGACCTCCATTTGGTTCAACCCCAAACTCCCGCATTATGCGTCGTGCCTCTATGGGCGAGAAGAGTTTCCATGCTTCCTTGTCCATTTCCATGGCCACATCAATGCCGAACTCCTTTTCCAGCGCCAGGAAGTATGCACCATCCATTGCTTGCCATGCCTTGGCATATACATCGATTATTTTCAGAAGTGTGGCCTTCGGAAGGTCCTCAAACATTCATAGCACATCCTTTCTGCGGTCAAGGCTGGACTGTAATAAGAGTGATTAGGTCTTCTCAAACCGTTTCCACAATTCTTTAATCGACATCGGTATCGTTGTGTGTCGGATGGACAGCAAATGTCGGAAATGGATTCATCTCAGGATCATCAGCATAAGAGAATAGACCCGAAAGCCTTCCTGCAAATTATCCGCCCGCAGAACTGCATCATCGGTGGCTTGACAGTGATTGCGGGAGTGGCAATGTCCTATAGACTAGACCCCAGTCCTGCTGCTCTGTCGACTCACCTGCCGTTGTTCATCTTCGCGTACCTAACGTACTTCTTTGTCGCCGCAGGTGGTAACGTCGTCAATGATATATTCGATATAGAGGTCGATAAGATTAATCGGCCACACAGAGCTCTGCCAAGCGGACGCATGACAGTGCGGCAGGCTTGGGCCTACGTCGCTTTCCTGGGTATAGTCGGCGCGTTGTTTGCGTGGCTGAACGGACCCCTAGGCACAGTGATTGTCATCGTTTTCCAAATAGTCGGCTATGCATACGCGGCTAAAGTGAAGGAGCTCGGCATCGCTGGGAATTTCATGGTTGCATTTTCCTTTGCATTCGGCGTTATCTATGGCTCTTTCATTTATGGCGAACGAGTTGCTGCAATGTACATTCCCATTCCCTCCATATTATTCTTCATTACTGCTTTCATGATTCTTCAGGCACGAGAAACAATCAAGGGCGCCGAGGATGTTGAGGGTGACAAGCTGAGAGATGTTCGCACCATTGCGAGGGTGTACGGGTATAATGCTGCTGCCGGGGTTGCTGCAATCCTGAAC
>DAOWNS010000024.1 GCA_030642465.1 Candidatus Thorarchaeota archaeon
GGTCGACCTCCGCTGCTCACAACTATTCCCTTCCCAACGAGTCCATCAAGTATAGTGTATAGATTAGCATGGTGGATCCCTGAAACTGAAGACAGTTCCGACACGGTAGCTGATTCCAATCTGTTTAGCGCAATAATAACCTCCGCTTCATGTGCCCCGAAACCTAGGTCTCGAAGGACCTCACTGACACGCAAAACGGTGTTTTCCATTGTACGCACACTCTGATGGCTCATCTCAGCCAATTGCATTATGTGCAATTACTACTTATAATTCTTCTGACTGGCAAAGCCTGTCAGAATCTCTTTAACAACATCTCGAGCGGCAATGGAGGTTCGACCAGTAGTATCAACCATTGGATTTAGCTCTGCAATGTCTGCATACCTTACCTTGCCGGTGGCAAAGCAAGCTCTCAACAATTCGGCAAGCTCAATCATGTTGAGTCCTCCAGATTCCGGATGACTAACACCAGGAGCAACACTGGGATCAAGAACATCCAGATCAACTGAGATGTAGATGATGTCTACTTGCTTTGCTATCTTGTTGATTGCATTGGAGAATGATTTCAGAGATTGAGGTATGATTGCTCCAATTTTAGCTAGTTCTGCCTTCTGCTCAGGGAGAGCTGCCCTTAGATCATGGGTTAACAAGTTAACCCTGTCAATCAAGCCATCTGTAAGGATTCTTCTCAATGTAGTTGCGTGTGAATACTGATGACCGGAATAGGTCGGATAGAAATCTGCATGAGCGTCGAGATAGACTAGCCCATAAGTTCCTGGCTTGCTGCGTCTGAGCCCCCTCAATAGGGGGTAGGTAATGAAGTGATCACCGCCCATGAATAGTAAGCGACTATCGTGTTCAGCCAGCTTAGCTGCAGCTTCAGTGATGTCTATCATTGCTTGTTCGGGAAGTCTAAGGGAAACCTCGAGGTCTCCAATGTCTTCCAGAGTGATTCGCTCGGAAAGAGCTCTTTCATTGTTAGTAGATGTTCGACCGATACTTAGTGGATAGCTATGCGACCGTTCACTATCCGTGGCTTTTCGAATTGCATCGGGACCAAAGCGAGACCCTGGCATGAAGCTTGATGTCAGATCATACGGTATTCCGAGGACACCAACATCGGGATTACCCGTCGATTGCTGTGGAATACCAAAGAAGTCCCGAGGTAAACGAAGGTATCCATTGAGTGAATCCTTAAGCGGCATTCGACATCACACTAAGATTTGTGACATTCGTTTAAAGATAAAGCTGCTGAAGACTGAATTCAAAAAACAAGGATTGTAGTTGAGAAAAAAGAAAGGGGTTAACGACCCCCGACTAAAATCGCGTCGAGAGTCGTCAATCTATTCTAGACTTGGTACCCGCCGGAGCTGCCTTTCCGCATCTTGTTGATATTGAAAAGAGCGCCAAGAGCGACAATGCCGAGGATTGCACCTGATATCGGCATGCCATCCAAGATCATCTGGGATAGCAGCTGAGCTGGGTCTGCATAGACAGAATAGCCATCGGTCACTGTGTTCTTATTGTACTCCCGAGCGTTGAACTCATAGGTAAGCTCAGCATTGGGGAATGTGTACTTGCCTTCGTTCGTAAAAGTCACAGTATAGGTGATTGATGTAGACTCTCCTCCGGCAAGGGATGTTACGTTTTGGGATGTAGTACCTGCTACAGTGACCGTGCTGTATATCGCTCCAACCTCATTATCAACTATTTCGAGATTGTCTATTGGAACAGTCCCGTTGTTCTTCACAGTAACAGTGACCTCTACAGAGCCACCAGGAACTGTACTCACAGGATTGAAGGTCCTCGCAATCACGATATCTGGTGGGAAATCATCGGATTCAAACTCAATGATGTAGTCGGGTACTTCACCATGCCCGGTGGCATTCCACATGATCATATTCGAATCGTTCTCGTGCATTGTTAAGCCTTCAACATCCGGACTGACACCCGTGATGTTGGCGCTCTCAGGCAAGATACCCATAACAATAGAAACACCAGTATCCATCGGAACGAATGAACCAGTAGCGCCGACTAGACTTCCTATGCTGATGTCAGTATCGCCATATGTCAAGATTTGCTCACCAATGTATCCTGCAGCAGCTATAGCGATTGAACCATTGATCATCTCGAATTGAGAGGGGAAGAATGACTCAGCAGCTAATGAAAAGCCGCCACCTCCGCCCATAGTATCGTTGAAGAGTTCGACCAAGTCACCCATATCAGGGATGGCCAATAGGCCAGCAGCTGCGCCGCGCTCTGCGATGAATATTGATGGATTAATATTTCCTAAAAGACCAGAATCATCAAGCCCACCAAGCACAACATTGAGCGCATCAGCGAATGGGTTCGTGACCTGATACATGAAGACATCAAGTGCTTCGAAGGGAAGCTCCATCTCTGCCTCTGGTGGGAAGAAGCTCTCATCAATGCGAAGGTGAATGATGTCGGCGAAACTGAAACCAAACACAGCTGGGTTTGCAAGGTGTGCCAAAACCTGGCCCATCTTTCCGATTGCCACAGCTTCATCGAGGTTGTAATAAGCAGACACCAACAAGCTGAAATCAGAGCCGAGAAGGTCCAAGATGGCTTCTGGAGTGAAGCCTTCATCAAATTGAGAAAGCATGAAGCCTGGCTCTTCACCACCCATGAATTCTGTTCCTATCAAGCTGAAGATGTAGTCTAAGAGTTCGCCGCGGGTTGCTATGACAGCAAGCGCGAGACAATTGTCGTACATCTCGGCTTCGAGGTTAAGCGAATCGACTGGAGACCCAAGCTGCGCATAAATCACAGCAGGAGCTCCGTTCTCATCTATGTTCGTGAGGAGAACCTCGGCGCCTTCGTTCAAGAGGAGCTCAATCATTTCCTCGGGACTATCTTGAGCCATGACCGGATATGCTGAGGCCGCCATGGGCAGTATCAGGAATGCAAACAACAGGAATGCTATAGCGTATTTCTTATCGACGTGCATCTAAAATTCCTCCTTTGGTCTAAGGATTGCGCCAACAATACCGCCGATTATGGCGATTATCAATGGTGAAATAACGTAGACCGCAACCGACATAACGAGACCGACAACATCGGGTCCACTGCCACCCCCGGACATACTTGCTATTAGCCCAGGTAAGTCGCTGACGAACGACTGAACTAATGGGATTGACAGAACATCAGCTAGAGAAGTTCCCGGGGGAATCGGCGGCATGGACATTGTGATTGTTCCTTCCATGATTGGCATCAGAAATTGAAGTAGACAGAATATCCCTATGCCAGCGCAGCTAAACCAAGTCAAGAAAGCAATCAGGATGCCTCCCTTCTTTGTTCCTGCCATCATTCCTCCCACCAAACCTGCGATGATCCAAATTGCGACCATGATGAGATTCCCTAAGGGATTCACAACCAGGATGTTGACCATCACAAAGGTTGGTCTTACATAATTGCCCATAATAGGTGCGAGCCACTCAATTAAGGTGACATATCCCGTGGGCAACAGAAACCAGCCAGCGGCAAGAACAACGAGTAGACTTGCAAGCCAGCCAAAGTATTTTGATGAAAACGTGCTAATGATGAAAACCTCCACTGAATTATTGAGTTCTCATCAAGATTCTCCAAGCTATGCTATTAACAGTTTGCTGCTCATATCGAGTACGAAAAGTCGAAAGGTTTCGATGGCTAAAAGCATCCACTTCTCTATCCAGAAAACGGGAATGTGCCGACTAATCCTTCGACTCTGAACGAACAATCTTAACTCCAAAACAAGCTACCGTTGCTTCATCCTGAGTATTTACATGGCTTTGTGTTCAAATATGCACAAGTAACTAAATAGACCGGTGAAACAGATGGCTGATGATGACACTCTCCGCACAGTGTACGAGCTGGTTCAGCTCATGTCGTTTCTTAATGAGACGCGGAGAGCGATTCTCCTTGCGTTAAGCCATGTGTACCCTCGAAGTGTGAGTGGCGTTCAGTTAAGCCGCCTCATTGGCTACAGCGGGAAGTCAAGAAGTTTGTATCGAGGAGTCTTAACTCACATGAAGGAAGATGGCATGATCTTGATTGACGAGCTCACTCCAAGGCTTCACGCAATCAGAATCAACAATGAGCACCCTTTGTTGTCGATGCTTGTTGAGTTATGCAGGGAATACGGGAAAGGCACCTCGAAGATCTATGCAAAAGCGTTGGAGGAGTAGGAATGGATTGCCTTCTGAAACATGCACGTGGTTTGTACATAAACATGCAGAGGATAACGATAGCCTCTCTCATGATTATCTTCATGGTTGTATTCTACAGTCTATACAGTGTAGGCATCTATGGACTCGGGGCAACGCCTCCTGAGTGGTTCCCAGTAGCGTGGATGGAGTTTTTTGATGCAGTGGTTTCCCTTAACACGGTAGCTTTCTTCCTAGCATTTTCATTGATAGTCTTTGCATATGGCCTCTGGTCGTGGGCATTCTTCCCAAGTCCAGCCGTGTCCTACACACAAGCTGCTCTTCAAGGTCTCTTCGGACAGAATGTGAGAATCGAGCAAAGCATAGGAAAGCGCTTCAGAGTGTTTCTCGAGAGTGGGACGCACATTGACGTGAGATGCAGAGTCAAAGAAGCGAGCTCCGGAGATTGGTTTGTCTACAGATTTACATCCTGTCCGCTAACGGGAAATAGTCTTCATAGCGTCGCCATGCGGCACGGCATGTCCTCTAAAAAAGGGCGCTTCACCACAACGATTGGACATGATGAGCTTCACCATCGTGGTCTGTTGATGGCCAAGGCCATGGCAAGCATAGCTCCAGATTCCTAGAACGCTAGTCAAGGATACGCAGCATAGCTATTTCAATATCAGTAGATAGACCGCAAAGGAACCCACAATGGTGATGCGCATCAAACGAACAATTGACATAGCAATGAGCAATTACAGCGAGATTCTTGGGTCGTGCGTCTTTACCTATGAAGGAAAGGTGGCTTATACTACGGAGAACATGCAGATATCTCAAGATGTTCCAGCAATTCTAATTTCGTGGCAGCAGCAGGCGCAGAGTTTCACTGTGGGCGGGATGGGTTTTCTCTCGGCATTGACGACAGAGAATGGTTTTGTTGGGATAAATCCAGAAGGAGCACTCTGTTTCATCTGCGGTACAGGCAAGGGAGTCTGGTTCGTTTCTGTCTTTACTCGCATGGATACCGATAAGAGCGGAATCCTTAGGGAATGTGTTCAGGCCGCGAAAAGTATCGAAAGTTCTGTTTCAGCTATGGGGTTCGGCTAGTTGGTCCCCTAAATGATGAGTTTTTTCCAAATCTCGAATTGGTGTTTCTTAGTGAATCAGCGACGATTTGATACAGTTGGCATATCATCCATCCACATGAGATCCAATTCTATTAGTCGATCCCTGACCTTTATCGCAGCCTCGGGAACCTGTTCTTCGAACTTCGCTCCCGTGATAACTATCTTGCCACTACCGAATATCAAGACAACAGTCTTCGGGTTTCTCATTCTATATATCAATCCGGGAAACTGTTCAGGCTCGTACATGGAATTTTCAAGTACCAAAATCGCTTTCTCAAGATCTATGCTAACCCCAATGTCACCACTTGCTACGATATTTTGAATTGTAATTTCAGGTTTACCCGTTATCTTGATACCAGCTTCATTGAGATTCTTCACGATCTTATGCACAGCTCTTTTTGAATCCTTCACGCTCTTGGCGCCTGTGCATACCATCTTGCCTGTATTGAAGATGAGTGTTGCAGTCTTTGGCTTCTTGAGTCGATAGACGAGCCCTGGAAACTGCTCTGGGTGATATTCGATATCCGGGATTGTAGACACTATCTCGTCAAGATCTATATCTTGGCCAAGTGTTACTGAGGCAACTACGTTTTGGACTTTAGTTGTGGGAATGAATAATGACGTACCAACGACTCCTTAATTCGCTATGTTAGTACGTTCGGAATCTGAATATGCTTCTTCCCTTTTTGAACGAAGGGCTGAGATACCACTTCCTTGCTCTGAAAAAGCACTCAATCAACTGCTGTTCATTACGACGCGTCTTATTCCACTATGGGTTTTTGCACAGCAACCGTTCGAGCGATGATCGCAAACATCGCCCCGATCCAACCAAGTGATTGGCCTACCTGATGCATTAGGTCCATTGTCAAAGTGCCAAGCATAACAAGCTGAGCCAGATTGGCAGCTAATCCCAGGACTCCCATTCCTGTAAACAGAGCAATAAGAATCCGGCCCAATTGCACTCTTTTTGTTGTCAAAATTATGCCGCTGGCAACGACCCCTATTCCCCCTAGTCCCGTCAACAGAACCAACATACCTGTCACGATTTCAACAGTCATCAATACTGTGGGGTCCATGACATCCCCATTGCTCAACATGAGCTCTTCAATAAGCTGGATCGACCCGCTCACTCCTGCAAGCATCATTAAAAGCCCGCCCACTAGACAGAGCAGAAGGGCATTGCTGTTGTGCACATCTTTCGTCTTCAAGGTAAACAACCCTCGGCGAATTCGTGATTTAAGCGTAGCGCATGCGTAATGACGTTGCAAAGGGGTTAGGCTTTTACCTCCTTCTCATATGGAACCGCGATGGCTTTCGGAGGTACTGACTTGCGGATTCCAGCAAGAGCGAGCACCACTAGAACGAATGGGAGCATTTGAATGAACTGACTATAGCCCTGAACCCATGCCCACGCAGGTACGAAGCCCACGAAGAATTGCAGTGTATCCAGGAATCCAAAGAATAGGCCGGCTCCAAGTACGCCGAAGGGAGACCAATTACCAAATATCAATGCAGCAAGAGCAATGAACCCTCTGCCCCCTGTCATCTGCTTCCCGAAGGCGGGGAGTCCGAAGCTTATGCTTATGTATGCGCCACTTAGACCTGCGAGGAGCCCGCTGATCACAACACCAATGAATCGATACTTCTCAACACTAATTCCTGCTGCGTCAAGTGTGCTTGGGTCCTCTCCGGCTGCTCGCAGTCTGAGACCAAATGGAGTGCGATATAACACGTACCAGCTAACAATAACCAGCACGAATGTGAAATATACAATCGGTGATAGATTGTCAAAAGCAACCCCGATAATCGGAATATCTCGCAGAAACGGGATATTCACATTTGGAAGTGCAGTGACCTGTTCTGACATCCCCTTTCGATTCCAAATGACCTCCAGCATCAAGGTCGTAAATCCCCCTGCAAAAAGAATAATCCCGGTTCCGCTCACGATATGATTCCCTTTCATCTTTACAGTGATAATCGCATGGACAATACCGAGCAATCCACCTGCTAAGACCGCCGCAAGAACTCCAATCCAAGGGTCGTAAAAGAAGTAAGTGGCAGCAACAGCAGTAAACGCCCCCATAAGCATCATTCCTTCTAGGCCTATGTTGACGATACCGGATTTTTCAGAATACATCCCTCCTAGTGCAGCCAGGATGAGTGGGGTTGCGGACTGCAAAGTAGCCTGTAAAAGCCAACCTGTGAGGTCGTAGAATCTTTCAGCATCATTAACTGCATCATAGGTCACTTTCATGAGTATTGTGATAACCACTAGAAGGACCACAGGCATTATCACGTTTTTTCGGAGGAACCGTTTCAGGTTTGATTTCATCAGGCATCACCTCCCTTGGATTTGCCAACGCCTTTCACCAGAAGCAGTGAGAATACTGCCAAGACAGATTGAATTAAGCCAACCAGAATCATGAAACCAATATCAACGCCAGCTCCCATTCCAATCACAGCTAATGCGAACCAACATATTGACATAATGAGAGATATGATGATGCCTCGCGAGTTTCTGGCGAAGAGGAGGAAGAAAGCAACAATGCCCAAAACGCTCGTCACAGCAGAGATGCCAATGAACATCAGCCCAAGTTGAGCTTCACCCAACAAGCTGAAACTGAAATAGGCTCCATAAAGAGCAATAACCATACTAAGTGCGAATGCAATTGGTTGGATTGGTCGAGCTTTTTCGACGCTAAACCATTTCCCGTAGTCCAATGATTGATCAGCCATCCACTGTATGACGCGCGGGGCTGCAACAAAGAGTACGACAAGGCCTTGCATTACGCCCACCATCTCGATTGGCACGTGAGCCTGCTGATGCATAGCATTTCCTCCAGCCCTCAGGAATCCAAAGAAAATCGCTGCCAATAAACAACCAAACGGGTTGTTGTTGCCTAATACAGCGACTGTGATCCCATCGAATCCCAGACCTGGGGACCACTGGTTGTAGAAACGGTGAAGAGTGCCCTGAACCTCGGATGCACCTGCAAGCCCAGCAAGGCCGCCGCCGATAGCCAGCGACATGGCCATGTTCTTTTTTGGATTGATTCCAGCGGTTTCAGCTGCCGCTTCATTTAGTCCGACGGCCCTCATTTCGTATCCCATAACAGTGCGGTCCAATATGAAAGCCACAACGAAGACACAAACGATTGCTATGAGGAAGCCTGCGTGAAGGTAGTTTCCCCAAATGGTTGGCAGTTCAGCAGTTTCCAGAATTCTTGTTGTTTGGGCATTCCACTGAAACTCTCCCAGTTCCTTTAGCGGTCCGGCGGCTAACCACTGTGTGAATAAAATCGCAGTGTAGCTCAACATCATTGTAGTGACCACTTCATGCGCACCTCTGTAAGCCCTGAGCAGACCTGGAAGCCACCCCCATAACGCTCCTGCAATAGCTCCTGTTGCGAGACACACTAGAGGGTGAATCCCATACGGAAGTGGGATTAGGTAACCCAATATCGCAGCGGCCATTGAGCCCATGTAGAGCTGGCCTTCGGCGCCAATATTGAACAAGCCACTCTTGAAAACGAACGCCACAGATAATCCTGTGAATATCAGTGGCGTTGCAAAGAAAAGAACTCTATCGAATTGCCTTAACGCTCCAATGATGAGTGCACTGAAAGCAACGTACGAATTGTAGCCGGCGAGCTCCATGATGACAGCACTTGTAATGACCGCTAGAAGAACCGAGAAGAGCGCCCAGATTACTGGCTTCCAGAAAATCCACGTTAGCAGATTCGAAATCGCCAACACGATCGACTTGATTGGGCCTGGCGCATCTTCAACGCTATCAACCATTTTGATACGTATCTTTTCGACATCGGCTCTTAACTTCGATATTAGACCTTTTTGAGGCTCATCAGACTGGTTTCCAATGTCCTGTAAACTGTCTTCGTTCAATTGACTACCTCCAAGTGCCCTTCTCCTTCCAGATGTCCGGCCATAAGCAATCCCAGCTCCTGAGCATCTGTTTCTTCAGGTTTCTTCTCTCCCACAATTCGACCGTCAAACATGACCAGGATGCGGTCGGCAACAGATCTTATCTCGTCTAGTTCGGCAGAAACAAGTAAAATGGCAACTCCCTTATCCCGCATGGCGATCACTGTCTTATGGATAAACTCGGTGGCACCAACATCCAACCCTCTTGTGGGTTGAGCAGCAATCAGTAGTTTTGGACTTGATTCCATTTCCCTAGCTACGACAAGCTTCTGCTGATTGCCGCCAGAAAGGGTGCTAGCAAGACTAAAGACTCCTGTCGTCTTTATGGAGTAATCCTCCACAAGTTTACTGGAAACACGTCCGAACGAATCCAATGCAAGAATACCTGACCTAGAAATAAATGGCTGTCTGTAATGCCGTCCCAGTACGAGATTCTCTTCCACGGTAAAGGGTAGAATCAGACCTCTAAGCTGGCGATCCTCCGGGATATGACTGACTCCAGCTTCTCGCACAAACCGAGGAACATTAGCGTATCGTAGAGACTCGTACCAAAGAACCGCCGCCAATCCACATGTTGTAGCAAGCAGACCAAGGATGCGAGATACTAGGTCAGTCGCCACGAAACTTGGGTCGATGATGACATTGAACCCAATACCAAGAGCGAAGATTAGAAGGCTTGTGAAGTAGTCGACAATCTTGGAATCTTCCTTAGGATTTCTTTCCATAGGATTGATATCATCTACGAATATCGTGCCTCCCACGGGTTTCCGAAGGCCAGCTAACGCCTCAACAAGCTCAGTCTGGCCATTACCCTCCACGCCAGCTATGCCAAGTATTTCACCAGCACGGACTTGGAATGAAACACCTTTGACGTTCAGTAATCCTCGATGGTCTTCAACTTTCAGGTTATCTACATTAAGCACAATCTCTCCAAGAGTTGCAGGAGGTTTCTCAACAGTGAAGACAACTGGGCGGCCCACCATCATTTGTGCAAGCTCTTCGACTGAGGTTTCATCTTTGTTGACGGTTCCCACGAGGGCTCCATCTCGAAGAACGCTGATCCTATCGCATAATATCATGGGTTCGCGGAGCTTGTGAGTAATTAGTATGATAGTTTTGCCGCTTTTTCTAAAGGCCTCCAAAGTCACAAACAACTCGTCAACCTCTTGCGGTGTGAGTACGCTCGTTGGTTCATCAAGAATCAAGATGTCCGCTTCACGATAAAGCGTCTTGATCACCTCAACACGTTGCTGAAGCCCAACTGACAGGTCCTGAATCTTGGCGTAGGGGTCGACAGCAAGTCCATTTTCATCTGCAATTCGCTGAATCTTCTTGGCTGCTTCATTGAAACCAATAGGAAAACCGTCACCACCAATTTCTCTAAGTATGCGTCCCAGTCTTGTTAGGATGATAGAATCTCCGAATCGCTTGTTTAGGAAAAAGAGACTGATTAGCACAAGTTCAAAGGAAACCAATGCAAGAAAGAACTCACCAAGGGCGAACCCGGCAGAGTTCATAACCAACACAAAAAGCCAAGCGTCACCGATAGCTACCAAGTTTGCTGGTCGAGGTTTAAGTATCAGCGCCAGTAAAAGCAAGTAGATTGCAGCAAGAATCAGAAAGTCTAACGGTGATAGAAAGAAGTAGAAGAGAAAAAGGAGTATCAATGAAGAACTGACTAGTGCAATCGAATTTCCTTTGTCTGACTTTTTCGAAGAAGGCTCAAGACCTAGTATCACATTCTCCGTTACCGTTAATGGAGGAATAAGCTTGAAGTGCTGGTGAACCATACCCACGCCACGGTCGATTGCGTCCTGCGGGGACTTTGGCTCGATTTCTTCGCCTCTAACAACTATACGTCCGGAATCCTTTGAAAGGAACCCGTAAAGAATATTCATGATTGTGCTTTTGCCTGCACCGTTTTCCCCTAACAGACCATGAACCTCGCCCTCGCGGATTCTGAGTGTGATATCCTTGTTTGCCTGGATTCCCCCGGGAAATGTCTTGTTTATCCCGATAAGCTCAACAGCATACCTGCCTTCTTGTTCCATTCAATTGACCTCTGCCATCTTCACATGAAACACAGTTGCGTTAAGGCTGAAACGTCGCGGTATTTAACATATAGGGATAGAGCTGGCGACATCAAACGGCAGTGCAATAAAAAAAGGAAAGGAGAGGCGTTATGCCTCTCTAGATATTAGTAGATTATGTCCAGTAGATGTCATCTGGGACAACAACAGTGCCAGCTATGATGGCAGCCTTGAGATCATTTACTTCAGATATGATGGCGGGGGCAATTACTAGGAGATCTTCATTGATCTCGTAGTCAATACCACCGTTGGACAGACTGAAGAACATTAGACCTCCAGTGTAGGTGCCTTCATGGACCTGTTCAATTACACTGTAGACGGCAACATCAACTCTCTTCAGCATCGATGTCATGACAAGAGTTGGGGCTACAGGATTCTCTGGGTCCGCACAGCCAAGATACATCTGTGGACTGTCGACACCAATCGCCCAAGTATGGTAGGCGTGAGAATCATTGTTTGCCTTCGCACTGTCAATGACTCCGAGACCAGATCGTCCTGCAGCTGCGAATATCACATCAGTTCCTGCAGCGTACATTCCGTCCGCCAGAGTTTGACCCACGTTTGTATCAACCCAATCGTTCGTGTAAGCGATTGTGTAGTTGATACCTTCATTCGTGTAGTTTGCACCGAATACATATCCAGCCGCGAACTTGTTGATCAATGGTATGTCCATTCCACCAACGAAGCCGACCTTGTCTGTTTGGGTCATCAATCCGGACATTGCTCCGACCAAGGCTGAGCCCTCATGCTCATTGAAGAGCAAGGACGTAACATTTGGATAAGTCCCTGGGTCAATGAACATGTCGACAATAGCCATGTATTGGTTTGGATAGTCTTCAGCAACTGCCATCACCGCATCTGCTTGATCGAAGCCAATGCTAATGATGAGGTCATAGGGTTCGTCATAATCAGTATGCTCCGCATACGAACGAATGAATCCCTCATACTCTGCTATTGCTGTTGGCTCAACATATGTATAGTTGATACCAAAATCTCCTACAGCATCATCCGCTCCTTGCTTACAGCCGTCATTAAACGACTTGTCGCCGAGCCCACCCGTGGCGAATACAATGGCAACATCGTATGGATTCTCCACGAATTCTTCCGGCGGCGGAGCGAATGGATTGTATATTACTATGTAGGCACCAACTGCACCAACTGCGATTATTACAATCAAAACAGCAGCAATCATGCCTTTATTTGAAAAGCTCATTCTCTATGCTCCTAATGCATTAGGCCGAGATACTGAAAACGCCAGTTGCACTGGGCATATATAGCGTCTCGACTTACTCCTATTCCGCGCAAGGTCCTAAAAAACTCATTGACCGCCACTAATACGTGTAAATGGGTTCGTCGATTCCCGAAGCGACATTCATCTAGACCGCCATTTGAGGGCCCGCCACAATACTCAAAGGATAAGGCAATTCCATTGCAGTTCATGAGCGTGCACACCGAAGAACTAGGTGATAATACTCAAAGGACCATCATCATGATTCACGGGGCAGGAGGCTCCACAGCAACATGGTTCATGCAACACAGAGGTCTTTCGGACAGCTTGTATGTTGTCGCGCTTGACCTCAATGGCCATGGTAGAACTCAAGACCGGTTGGATGAGAACCTAGTGGAATCCTACCTTGAGGATATTGATTCTATCGTATCACAATACGAAAAGCCAATTCTTGCAGGTCACTCGATGGGAGGTGCTCTGGCACAGCTCTACGCTTTTCAGAATCCAGACAGATTAAGCGGCTTAGTTCTCGTAGCGACAGGAGCAAAGCTCAAAGTAGCTGACATGGTATTCGACCTTCTTGACACGGATTTCGAGGGCTATCTAGGTGCAGTTGAGAAGTTCATGTTTCACAAGAATACTTCAAAAGATCTCATAGAGGCTTCAGTTGCTGAGGTCCGAAAGTGTCCGGTGCCGGTAATCCGCAGGGATCTCGAGCTTTGCAATGCATTCAACATAATGGACCGA
>DAOWNS010000246.1 GCA_030642465.1 Candidatus Thorarchaeota archaeon
AACAGTGCAAGCAGAGCTTCAAGGCGTGAACATTCACCTTGATCCGGCCAACTATACCGGCATTCTGCTAAGTACAATACTTGAAGCTGCCATACCGATGGCAGAAACTACTGGCGTGCGGATTGTGGCACGCGATGGATACACAATCCTTCTCGATCTTGATGAAGTCATGACTGATACTCATCTGTTGCTCACCGAGGCGGAAGACGGCCTCTGGCTGATTGCAGGCAACTACGATGGTGCTCTCTGGATTCGGATGGTCACTACTCTTGAGGTATACTAGGCGATTGAAGAAATGCTGGAAGTACATGATGTAAGCTTCTCATATGATAACGAGAAGTTGATACTGGACGCAGTGAATCTTCAGGTACGCCGTGGAGAAATTACGGTGATTACCGGCCCCACGGGCTCGGGCAAATCCACACTGGCTCTGGTTCTTGCAGGATTCATACCGAGAACCATAGAAGGAACCTTCACAGGTTCGCTTCTAATCGATGGTGAAAATGCGGAAAATAGTCCAATTTCTGAAATTGCACACAAAGTAGCTCTAGTGCAGCAGGACCCAGAGAGTCAAATCAGCACACTTCTTGTTTCAGATGAAGTGGCTTTTGGGCCGGAAAACTACTCCGTAATGCCCTCCGAGATACAGAAACGAGTTAATGTGTCTCTTAACGCAGTTGGGTCATTACATCTTGCGAATCGTCCTACGTATGCCCTATCTGGTGGGGAAAAACAACGTGTCACCATCGCTTCAATGTTGGCAGGTGAACCTGATTTCTTGCTACTCGATGAACCATCAGCAAGTCTAGATCCAAAAGGGATACAACAGCTCCAGAAGGTCCTACTTGGCTTCAAGAACAGTGGATACGGGATTCTGTGCATCGAACACCGTCTGGCAACAATCCTACCCATAGCGGACAGAGTACTACGGCTCTCCAAAGGTAAAATCAGCAAGTGGAGCGGCAAAACCAATTCCGCAAGAACTACTCCAGCTGAGCATTTCCGACGGCCAGACTCTGTAGAACCATTACTAGTAGCCAAGGGTGTAAGTTACTCCTACGGGAATATCAGTGCAGTTCGAGATGTAGCACTGAGCGTTTATCCTGGAGAAATAGTAGCCCTAATGGGCAACAACGGTTCGGGAAAATCTACTCTGATCAACCTACTGGCCGGGCTGCTGCATTCTACTGTCGGAATTACCTACCTAGATGGTGTTCCATCTAATGAAATGACTGCACAGGATGTCGCAGCGAGAGTTGCAGTTGTGTTTCAAAATCCAAATCATCAAATCTTCGAGCGCACGGTTCAGAGGGAACAACATTTGGTCTTCGATATACTAGAATCACTGGGTGAGATCCCTTCAGAGAGGCCTGATGAGGTTCTATTGGCTGCAGGCCTTGCTGAGTTAAAGGAACGAAACCCATTCTCTTTGAGCCATGGTCAGAAGAGAAGGCTCAATGTCAGCTCTGTGACGGTTCATGAGCCGCTTGTGTACCTCTTTGATGAGCCATTCATAGGCCAAGATGAAATAGGTCGAAACTTCATCACACAAACTATTCGGAAACGGGGTAAGAGTGGTGGCGCCGCCATATTGGTGACACACGATTCCGCAGTGGCAACTAGTCTTTGTAGCCGAATAATCTTCATGGAACGAGGATCAGTTCTGCTAGATGGCCCACCAAAGATAGTGTTGAGCCGACTAAATGAGATAGGATATAGCGAATATGCAGATTTGGGGGCGACATCTTAGTTGACGATTGAGCACCAGTCCACCGAGAGTGGGAGCATCCTGCACAGACTCAATCCATCGTTGAAGTTAGCAGGCCTTATCATCATCACAACAGGAATACTGATCTATCCTAGCTGGCGGTTCAGTGGTCTTTTGCTATTCCTGATCATTCTCGGATTTATGATTTCCAATGTACCTCTGGATATGAGCAAGAGGCGAATCCGTTTTCTTGTAGTTTTCTCAGCACTGCTTTTTGCCTTTCAAGTGCTGATGACTGCAAATGGCACCATTCTGTTCTTCATAATTCCCAAGTATAGTTCCATGGGACCGTTCCTACCAGTGACAGATTTCGGGGTGGAAAAAGGGTTTGGGATGTCGTTGAGATTCTTGCTTGTTGTGTTTTCCAGCATGCTGTTCGTATCGGTGACTGATCCGACTCTTCTTGCTCATTCATTCACTAGGTTTAGGATTCCCTACAGATACAGCTTTGCGCTCGTAATTGCACTGAGATTTCTTCCACTCTTTGACATGGAGAATAAGACTGTCAGAATGGCACAGAGGTCCAGAGGAATCTCAATCAGCGTACGAGGAATGTCAAGGATACTGAGAACCATCCGGTACACTTTCTTTCCTCTCCTCATTTCTGCATTGTCGAGGGTGGATGCTCTTTCCTTGTCTATGGATGGACGAGGTTTCGGGCATAGCAGAACACGAACATACCTTCGCAAGTCCAGTTGGAATGCCCTTGACTCTGCTGTGCTAGTTTTATTATCAGCGCTGCTGCTTGCATCCATTCTTCTAACGTTAGGATTTCTGCCTCAAGTATCTGCAATAATCTAAAATCAATCCCAATCTAGGGACGTAACAATGATTCTGCTTGCTCATGGTCGGATTCCAGTAATTGCTTTTGTTCCCGATTTGCGGGCGTTTCCAGCTCCGATACATCTTGGCCAGGGCCTGTATCATCAACAACTGCAACTCCCAGTCGTTTGCAGACATTCTTCAAAGTACCAATGGCTACTGAGGTCCAGCCAGTTACATCCAGTTCCCCAGGCTTTGCGAGTTGTCGTATCATGATGCTGAATGGATGAATATGTTCAGCAGTTAGTATTCGCCCTACCACATCTATGATGCTTGTGCGGTCTTCCGAATAGCATCGGGCGTACAGCATTACCAGCAAATCAACGGCTTCTCTGGTGCGAAGCGCAGCAAGAGCTCGTATTGACACAAGCCACTCATCAAAATCACCTGAAACTGCAAGTTTCTTACAAAAATCGAGCATTTCCAATTCATTTCTGCGAGCAAGCTCAATCATGGCTGGCTCTCTGAGGAGCAGGTGGACGTCTTCATCACGGACTAGTTCCCACAGCTGCATACTGCTTGTTCTGGCGTGCAAAGAGGTACAGTCAACATCCGGCTGCGGATGTGAGTGCAGAATTAGATGCGGGTGGTTCATGTATCAGCGTTCTGAGATTTCCTATTAAGGTCGTAATTGAATGCAAATGCTCAGTCGACTCACATCCGTAATATCTAATCAAAGGGAGAAAAGGACAGAAGTTTAAAGAGATAGAACCGGTAACATGGTTTAGGTGATAACGTGCAGGTAAATTTCTGGGACCCACTCACGTTTTTAGCAGTGTGTCTTGGATTCTGTGTCTTCTTCATTACGTTCATGTATTCAAAGGGGCTGTTGTGGTTCCAGCATGCCGATGCGGCTGGAACCGATAATTGG
>DAOWNS010000290.1 GCA_030642465.1 Candidatus Thorarchaeota archaeon
CATCCAGCGCGGCATACTTGTTGCGGATGTCATGGTTACGACTACTCGGCCTGGTTTATTTCTGCGCGGACCCTTAGTTGGATAAAGAACAATGAATTTACGAATGTCGTTCCAAGATTCAAGTTTATTGGTGACTGCAGCCTTATTACTAGCTAGGAACGTTCCCCTGTTCTCGAAGAGCCATTCTCGAAGAGCGAAGTACTGATCAGCAACTTGCCTAACAGGATTTCTCTCCCCAAATGGCGTATTGGCAGCACGCGTCCAACGGCCATTGATTGTTCCAGCGACAGGATACCCCGCACTGCTTTTCAGCTCAATAATGTATGCTGAGGTTGAAGTGAAAACAGCGACATCTATCTGCTTGGTGCGCTTCTCGGTACCAACGTAAAAGTTTGCGAATACGTAATACTGCTCCGGGAGACTTACAAGCTCATTGGCAAGCTCCTTTACAGCAGCTTGTTCGTAGCTTTCGCTTGGTTTTTCTCCCCACCAGATTCTTACTGTCATATGGATTCCCAAATAGATTCTAAACAAAAGTTGCAGATTATCAATTTCGCCGATATTTGCTAAGAGCAGATTCTAGGTGAATCTGAGGATTCGATCCTTCAGCCAAGTATCAACCCATAAGTATGCATGGGGGATCAGATCTTTATTTTTAGTGTTTCTTCTCTTCATCGACGCGTTTCGCAATCACATTGATTGTTGAGTAGTAGGGGGCCAGGAAGTCGCCTATCTCCTTGAGGGTGTACTCATGGACGCGAACTGCTTCGTGGATCTGTTGATTCCGCGCTTACTTGTTCGATACATCAACGAACAACTCAGCCAAGCTTGGACGAGTCGCGAGGCGCTCTCTGCGCGGGATCTCCTTCAGTTCAATTTGGTCGGCAAGCAGGAGCTTCAGTTTCTCTACAACCCTCTCGTTTCCTGAAACAACACCCATGATGAAGGTCTTGCCCTTAAACCCGCGATACCCCCGGAAATCACCGGAAGAACCCGAGGATCGGGTAAACGAGAGCAAATATAAGAATCAATTTCTGTGCTGTCTGCCAAGCCTCTGCCCTTAATATATCAGTCTCCGCCGCGCTTAATCCATACTCAAACCGCTCGTGTATGTTCGCGTACGAATCCTCGTGACTTACGAAGGGTGGGATTGAGTAGTAGAACTCGAAAAAACTGAGAGCAGACTCAATACTCAGGGGTACGATCGCAAGGTCTACTACACCCGCTTCGAAGCCCCCGAGAATCGCAGCCCAATCCTGGTTCACGATATGCGTTTCAATGCCAAGGTTCCGTATCATCTGAGCTACTTGCCCTGCAACGTCACTAAGATGGAGTCCTTCATCCCAGCCATCTGGCACAGCCAATGTCGAAGCCTGCTCACTTGCAAACTCACCGTAATCATGGAGCCAGTACATTGCCGATTCTTCATCATAGGGATAGAGCCCAACAGATAGTTGTTCAACCGGAATCCCTCCAAGCACATAGCGGGGGCCATATGGAATCGGGGAGAACACTGGAAACGCAGGAATCGGATATGACTCCACAATTGCAGAGCGATCTATCCCGTGCAGAAGGCCCCAGCGCTGAGAAAGGTCACTGAGTCGCGGAGAGAGTGGATTCAGGAGAAGAATAAACTCGACCATTTCGGTTGCAAAACTGGCAGGGTGGGAAAGGAATGCGAATGCTTCTCCTGGCTTCGGTTTGTCACAGAGTCTCTTCTTGCTCGCCGAAGCTTTCGCGTCTTTAATATCTTTTGTTGAAGGAGTTATACTCCGGTGAGGAATCGAGGTTGGTGAACAACACAGCGGTGCGCCCGGCGTGAAATTTCTGCAGTTGAATGCGTTCATGATATCGTCTGCTCCGCATCCATCATGAGACAAGAGCATCGCATGGCCTAATTCGTGCATTAGAACATTGACCGGAGAGACCAGTTTGCTGTCTGTACCACTCCTATCTGGCTATCCCCCGGTTTCCGATGAAGTATTCATCACGATGGTTGCGCTGGTCCAGATCTCCAGGCCGTTGTTACATCGGGTCCCCGAGCGGAAAATCTGCCCAAGCGTGCCATCTGTCCACTTCCCGGACGCGAATCGCAACATCCCTCCGTTGTTGACTTTCTTAAAGGTCCAGCCAGTCTTCTCAGTATTCCATGCCTTGGCTGCGTCATCGACCCACCCTTGCCATGTCTTATTAAGCACCTTGACATCAGATAGTGTTGTGTCCTTGTTCAAGGCTGTGATGTCAGCAGGGGCGAGCTCAAAACTATACGTAATTACTCGTTCATTGCCTTTCCATTCCCACTCCGCCTCCACCCCCGCGCCAACGGCACCGCCGATGACTAGGAGCAGAACAATACCTACTAACAGAGTCTTCCACATGGCCTTGCCTCCAGCCGAGGTAATTTTATGAATACTACTACGACATCGCTCATGATATCAAGCTAAGCGTCACACACAGATCTTCCACGTGTTCTGGGCAAGTCTCCAATCTTGGTGTTTCTTCTCTCCATCGACGCGCTACGCAATCACGCTGATCATCAAGTAGTGAAGCCTCAGGAAGTCGCCAACTTTGTTGAGGGTGTGCTCATGGACGCGAACCGCTTCGTGGATCTGTTGATTCCGCGCTTGCTTGTCCGGTACATCAGCGAACAACTCGGTCAAGCTTGGACGAGTTACCCCAAGTGCGGGATCTCCTTCAGTGCCGCTTGGTCGGCAAGCAAGGGCTTCAGCTTCTCTTACAAAAACCTCGTTTCCTCAAATAACACTAAAAATAAAGATCCGACCCCAAACTCTCGATCTATCAGCCCTCTTCTGCCTACGAAAAGCAGCCTAGAAGTAGGTCTGGACGATCACCAGAATCAGCCGGAC
>DAOWNS010000163.1 GCA_030642465.1 Candidatus Thorarchaeota archaeon
GGAGGGGATGCGCGGCTTCGGCTACTGTGAGATTTTCAGTGGCATTCTCGAAGCTATTCTCGAATTCAAGGGTGTGGAATCCAAGGTCTTCCAAGAGATGTGTCGCGCTACCGGGGCTGAGGTCTGCACTTGGAATGTACGCCTTGTATGGTAATCTCACGGTTACATCCGCACAAAGCACTTAACAGCCCCTGAGAGTAAACTCCAACTGGAGCAACTCAGATGCCAGATAGAGAAGTAATTCCATGGTGGAAAGGTAGACTGAAAGATCGCCAACTAATGCAAGCCTTCTTTTCGAAAACCTGGAACAAGCTTGGCAGTAGAATCATGGTTATGTTTCCTGAAAAGACCACAACGCTCTATTACAGTGCAGGTCGTTTGGCGGGCCTTGAAACACAGCGCGAGTACTTCAAATTGGGGAAACAGAAACCTCCAGGTGATTTCAAAGGGATTGTCGAGTTCATCAAACTTGCACTTGAAACGCTCATTGTACCGTTCGGCGATATTAGGATTGCCAAGCTCTACAAGCTCTGGCTGGACGAGGAGGCAATCATAGAAATTGGAGATAATCCTTATGCCTCAGGATACGAGAGTGCCGAACCCTCCTGTCACTTCTTGAAGGGGTTCATTGAAGCGGTGTTGGAGTATCTGGTTGACTTCAACAGAATTACCTTCGAGAAGCTTGATGTTATTGAAGAAACCTGCATGTCATCAGGCGACAAGGCATGTACGTTTAAGATTACGATGACATATCCGGCCCGCGGGTAGCAATTGAGCTAGTACATCCTTACTACAAACATAGTCTTTAACTGGGTTCTGGGTGTACTCCAGATGGGCTGAATTATGGGAGACCATACTAGAAAAGCCATACTGGCTGTGACTCTAACACTTGTTCTGAGTGGAGTCGCTAGTATGCTTTTTTTCAATTCATGCCCGGTTGGTCCGGATGTTGCAGTCCAGGACCTCTCGTTCTCTGGATCTTCGGAAACGGTATTCATTGATTTTCACGTCCTTGCCGCATCGGTAAGCGGTGGGACTGCAGTACTTCTCCCCGGATTCATCACTAAGCTCGACACTCCATCCTGCATCTTTGTTCTTGCTGTGGGTACGGTTTCAATCTCACGACGAGATGAGAAAAGCCAACCAAAGCTGCGCGACCGCGTAGTTGATGAAATCGCTTCCAACCCGGGTATACACCTACGTGAGTTGCGACGTTATCTGGGGTGCGCCATGGGGGCTCTTCAATACCATCTGAAGCATCTGGAACGGGATGGCCACATAACCTCTCTCAAGAACGGCAATTCCAGACACTTCTTCCTGCCAGAGTTTTCCGACGATGAGCAGGTCCTACGACTGACAGCTGTGTCAAGGAATCCGACGGTTGCCTCGATTCTCTATGAGTGCATGAAGAATGGTCGAGTCACCCAGGCTGAGCTGAGCAGGACACTGTCTCTTGACAAGAGTCTGGTTTCGTACTATATCAGCAATCTTCTCTCAGTAGGTGTATTGAACACGATTCGAGTGTTTGGACGCGAAAAGCCCATGATCTTGGCGTCATGGGCTCACTCTGCGTTGACGAACTTCGCTTTGGTATAGCATCTCGTGCCGAACCTCTATGCTTATCTTCACGTCCCCACGGAATTCCAGAACGTAAGCTACAATTCAGATGCCCGGCGTGAATGCCCCAGAGCTGTATCATAGATGTAGTAATTCGTGATGAGCGTGAAAGGGAATGGATGAAGATACTATCTTAGGAGCCGATGATGCCCATGATGAGCTTGATGTTGAAGGGTTAGACGAAGTACGCCACGCTGTGCGTCTCGTGAATGTGTCACGAACCTACATGCTGGGTAAAAGGAAAATCGATGCAGTCCGTGGTGTCAGCCTTGAGGTTGGCATGGGGGACTATGTTGTTATCTCAGGGCATTCAGGGTCGGGAAAGACGACACTTCTGAACATAATTGGAGCAATAGATTCAGTCACGGAGGGCAGGATCCACGTTATGGATGTCCCAATAGAGGATTATGATGAATCTTTCAAAGCCTCGTTCCGGCTTCAAAACACAGGCTACATGTTTCAGAGTTACAATCTAATTTCCACATTGACTGCAATTGAAAACGTCATGTTTCCCATGCAGCTAACTCCCAAACCAATCCCCGACCTGAATGCAGAGGCTCGCAGCCTGCTTGAAATGGTTGGCATGACGGACAGATTGGATCACCTGCCTTGGCAATTAAGTTCCGGAGAACAACAAAGGGTCGCCCTAGCGCGAGCAATGGCAAACGACCCTCCAATCATTCTTGCGGACGAACCGACAGCAAATCTGGACGAGGCAAGTGCGGAAATGGTTCGAGCAATACTACGCAATCTCAACGACAAAGGCAAGGCAGTAATCGTCATGACACATGATGAAGCGATTTTCTCAATGTCAGGCGTGCGTCGCTTCAGAATGTCAAAAGGAGAGTTGTTGAGCGATGTCTGAACAAGATTATGCATCACAAGATCTCAGACGCAGACCATTTCGTTCAGCTCTTGCTCTTCTCTCCATCTCCAGTGTCGTGGCTTCGACAACATTCCTCTTCCTGTTTGGAAATGTGTTGCTGGACGTGACAACACTCCTCACATCAACTCCATCAGCATCATCCATGCGCGTATTCTTTGAAACTTTCATTTGGTCGGTATTGCTGCTGGTCTTTGTTTTAGGCACCGTGGTCGTTTCGAGCACAATCTCGTTGGAAATGGTAAGCAGAAGAAACGACATTGGATTAATGAAAGCCATCGGAACCTTGATGGACACGATATTTGACCATTTCATGACACAGGCGGTGATACTGCTAGTCGGAGGAGTGGCGCTTGGAGTTGCCGCTGGAACTCTACTGTATTTCGCTGGGCTTATCTGGCTGGCTTCCGTGCTTCCCACCGCACAGTTCACATTTCAGTATCCAGTGCTTCAGGTGGCTCTTCTTTGCGGCGTCTATCTACTCATTGGATACTTTGCAGCTCAGCAACCTATCTACTCTACTGTTCATGAAACTCCCATTAATGCACTGAATCCTGACGTCGGAATGAAGATCAAGAAGCATGGTTTCCTTGATGGTTTCGGCCTTCCCTTTAGGATCGCCACAAAAGCCACCGGACGCCGAATCAAGGGTACCCGAAGAGCCGTCATTTCGCTCTTCCTAAGCTTTTCTTTGGCATCCCTACTCTGGATTGGCGGAGGAATTGTCGATACAACTACCGATGCCTATATTTCGCGTTCTATGGGGACGAACGTAATAGCTGTCGGCAATCCAGATCTCCTATCTCAATACTATGATGCGTATTCTCTGACTGGTTCTATGCTCAACGAATCCTTCAGTTTCATCGACACACCGTACTTGGTGCCTTTAACACTCATCGAAGACTTGGAAGCACTTTCTGGAGTTGCACGAGTTGAACAGCGACTAGTAGACTATACAACAGTTTCAGAGATTGCTAAATCCGTCTGGAATGAGAATCTTGACCAGTACGAACTCATTGGGGATTCGCGGGTTGGACAGGCGCTCGTTGTGGGCTTGGATTGGGATAATACAGTATCTGATTGGTATTATTACGGTGATGAAACGAATTCCTCCCAACAGGTGTGGGTTGGCGGGGGGATGGCGAACACGCTTTTCGAGGACCCTCTCATCCAGAGCTTGGGAGTTCATGGGAATTCATTCGAAGTCAAGGCGATAGCCTTCGATATTGTCAATGGTGGCAACATAACCCTCATGGATATCTCTATCATGCAGCAGCTCTATGGTATATCGGAGAGCAACCTTGTTCTTGTGCAAGTGGAAGACTACTCCCCATCCATGATTTCACGAATCCAAGCGCTTGTAGAGGCTGAAACCGGATTCGGGATTTTCCTACAGCAAGAGGTTCTTGAAAGCAATTTGAGAACGCTTAGCGCTTTTTGGAGTCTGCTTCAGCCTTTACCTTTGATAGCGCTCCTTAGTGCTTTCCTGGGTTTAGCGAACTATCTACTGGTTTCAGTATTTGGCAGATTCAGGGACTACATCATTATGAAATCAATTGGTGCGAAGCCCTCATTCATTGCAAGGACAATGATTGCAGAGGGTGTTGAAATTGGACTCACTGCTGGCTTTCCAGCGGTGCTAGTGGCGACCCTGTTCAGCGTCTACTTCCTAGTGCCCGAAGCTGCAGTGCCTTCGCTACTATATCTCCCAGCGGCCATTGCAATTATGCTAGTATCAATACTCACAGTAGTGGTGCTGTCGTCCATACCTGTATTCCTCATATTCATGAGCCGTAAGGAACTCAGAGTATCGGAATTCTCGATTTAAGGGACAACGTTCTTTAGAGAAAGTCAGTGAGTGCCAGCAGGAATCCCCAATGACTAGCGACGCCCCGGAAGAAGAGTTCTCCATCCATTGGATTCGAGATGTGACTGAAGAGGTTCTCAAAAGAAACGCTGCAGTATACTTGATTTCCACCGGAAAGAGCCCAAGCGGCAGCATTCACATTGGCATCATGAGAGAGATCATAATTGCTGATGTGATCAAGAGAGAGCTCCTTCGGACAGGAAATGATGCACGCACGATGTTCGTGGTCGACGACTATGATCCCGTGCGTTCGTTCCCCGCATCCGTTTCTCTCAATCTAGAGGATTGGGTCGGCATACCGTATTCAGA
>DAOWNS010000267.1 GCA_030642465.1 Candidatus Thorarchaeota archaeon
AACGGTGGAATCGAAAAGGTTGATGTCCCCCAACAAGCAGGCAAACAAGCGATTTCTTCTCCGGAAGAATGATAACACCATATGCAGCCGGAAATCAGGGACAATTGCTCAAATCTTTTGAATTGAGGTGTTAGAAGATGGATGCTTATGATGAATTGATGACTAAGGCGAAAGAAATCACCCTAATGGCATTAATCGGCGGCGTTGCCCATTGGGACCTTGAAACATATATGCCGCCCAAGGGTATTATGCAGAGAAGCGAACAGCTCGCAGTCATGAGCAAGCAGATACACACAACGTTCACCAGTCCAGAATTCGGGAAGACACTTAGTGAAGCTGAAAAAACATCTTCACTGAACAAAGTCCAGAAACGGAATCTATTCCTAGTCCGTACCGAATACGACGAGCAAACGAAAGTCCCGGGGGAGCTTGTAGCCAAACTAGCTAAACAGCAGGCGCTTACCACAAACACATGGAAGAAAGCAAAAGCTAAACAAAATTGGAAAATGTTCGAGCCGGAACTTCAGAAGCTTGTTGGTCTATCGCGAGAGAAAGCCGAAATCATCATGAAGGTCAAGGGAACCAAGACGCTCTACGATGCTTTCTTGGATGACTACGAGAGGGGAATGACAGCTAGCATGATTTCAAAAGTTTTCAAGGAATTAAGAAAAAGTCTAGTGCCCTTGACCAAGAAATGTGTGGAGGCTTCCAAAGACATAGACCCAAGCCTATTGAAGAAGACAATACCAATTGACGCACAGAGGAAGATAGCGACCGATCTCGCAACATTGATTGGATATGATACTACTTCTGATGAGGCGGGCGGTCGCATCGACGAAACCGAACATCCGTTCACCACAGGATACTACGACGATGTCAGGATCACGGTAAAGTATCACGAAGATGATGTGAATTCAATGGTCTTTGCCATTCTTCACGAAGGCGGCCACGCTCTTTACGAGCAGAATCTGAATCCTGACTGGAAATTCCAACCCGTGGGCAGTGCTGCTAGCTACGGGATTCATGAGTCAATGTCACGATTTGTTGAAAACATAGTTGGGAGAACTCCTGAGTTTTGGAAGTTCTACCTACCAAGACTGAACGAACTCACTAGCGGTGCTTTCTCTGGAATCCCTCTTAATCAATTCGTGAAGACTACGAACCTCGTAAGCCCCTCAAAGATACGCATTGAAGCAGACGAAGTGACTTATTCGCTCCACATTATAATCCGGTTCGAGATTGAGCAAGCGCTCTTTGCAGACAAGGTTACAGTATCAGAGCTGCCCAGTCTTTGGAACGAGAAGTACGAAGAATACTTGGGATTAGAAATTCAAAATGACTCTGAGGGAGTTATGCAGGACACTCACTGGGGAAGCGGTCTCTATGGGTACTTCCCGTCCTATGCGCTTGGCAATGTCTACGATGGCATGTGGCTGGAGAAGCTTAACGAGGATATGCCGGACTGGCTGAACCATGTTTCTGCAGGAGAGATAACGACTATCACTAGGTGGCTTGCTGAAAATATCCAACATCACGCATCACTATATGATCCTGGTGACTTGGCTGAGCGGGTAACCGGAAAGAAGCTCACGGCAAAACCATTCTTGGAGTACGTTGAGCAGAAGTACTCGAATCTCTTCGGGTTCTGAATCCGAAGGAGAACAGACGGAGGGGGAACAGCGCAAGGATGAGGAAAGTATCTCTAAATATTGAAAAGAAAACATATCTTCCGGGGGATCGAATCGAAGGGTTAGTTACAGTTAGCACAGACGAATACTTCGAGTGTAATCGAGTTGTTCTATCCATTAAAGGACAGGAACGATCAAGAGTAGTAAGAGGGAGCGGAGACACACGTCGCGTCTACCTGGAGAAAAAACAGCATATCGATGAGCGCATTGAACTCGTTGGTTCCACTGGCATGCCAGCAGGTGATACGAATTTTCCATTCAGTTTCATTCTTCCGGAAAACATCCCACACAGTTTCCAAGGTAGGTACGGCAGGGTGGAGTACAAACTAGTAGCGAAAGTCGAGGTTTCTTGGGCAATCGACCCCAAGACTAGGAAGAAGTTTTCGGTTGGCAGGAAGCATGAGATACCAATAGCACATTCAGTGTACTCAAACTTGGATGACGATGATGCAAGATTGCTGAGCGTTCAAATGCCAAGTGACGTGATTCACTTGGGGCGTGATTATCCCATCAAACTGATGGTGAGTAATGAAGTGAAGATGAGAGGTGTTAGAATAGAGCTGATATACCATGAGTTTGTTTCGCCCAAAGGGCACAAGGCTACAAAGAAGCAAACACTTGCTAAGCTAGTTCTGGATGAGCTCGAGTTGCCGCGTCAAATGTGGATCGACGCAACAATCCATACACAAGGCGAATGGTTGCTGCCCTTCAAAACCGAACTCATCGAAACATACTATAAACTGAAAGTGACTCTTGATATTGCTTGGCGTATTGACAAGACGATTTGGGTTCCACTCAAGATAACCCATGAGCTCAGCCAGAATGATGAAAAAGACCCATTCGCGTTTGGCTTCTATTAGGTAGACTGTCCGCAAGAGCCGATAAACTGGAAAGCACTCCAAAAAAGAAGGGAAAAGGAAGCCCTGAAACCAAGGCTTCCAGATCATGTATCATTACCCTGTTACAGAGAAATCATCGAACAGGAGACTGGGCACCTGAGTTCCGTAGTATGTCAATGTAACATCGCTGCCGATGTGCAGGAGATTCTTGAATCCTTCATAGAACTGCCCTGCAATTGAAACGGGTTCCAATGGCCCTTTAATCTCACCATTTTCAATCAGAAAAACAGAGTTGGCAACTACTGAGAATTCGCCAGTGCTCACATTCGAATGGGTCATTCCCAAAGGCCCATCCATAATCATGACTCCTTTGCCATCCACTTCAGCTACTAGGTCATCGATGCTCTTCTTACCTTCCTCAATCCTAAGCCATTTCGTGGAAACCGAGGGAGATGACTCGTAGGGAGTAGAACCACTGCGGAGCCCTCCACCTCTTGAACAGTTCCCGGTTGACTCGACATTGAAAGCCTGCCCATAGTATGAATCGAAAAGGAAAGACTTCAAGACACCTTTATCCACAATGATATTCTTCTGTTGCGGATGTCCCTCACCATCGATAGCATGAGTGCCTAGACCCTTCGGGTTCTGTCCATCATCCACGATAGTA
>DAOWNS010000123.1 GCA_030642465.1 Candidatus Thorarchaeota archaeon
AGGAGTGATAATATCTCTTGAGTTGGACCTCCCTGGGCCTCAGCTTTCTTTTCGATGACTGAGAGCTTCGGGGGGGGGCGCTCTATTTTAGAGAGTCTTTTCACTATCAAGCCCATGATGTTTGCGGTGGATGAGGGCATGCCTTCTGAAGTGGTAGCATCCTCCATCCATTTTCGGGTTCTCTTTAACCCCTGAGTCAGTGAGTCCACTCTATCGGGGTCTACACTTCCTTCAATCTGGGAACTCAGCAGGAAATGAATTAGTGTAGAGTTCAATGTGGCAATCAAGAGGAGTCTATCAACCAGTTCATCCATCTGAAACGGTTCGCTCAATTGATCACCATCCGCTCACTCAATTGGTGCTGAGGCGTCCCCGGGGGTCATATAGTAGCTGAACAGTTCTCTGAAATCAGCGATTGCACTGACGAGCTCCTTGCGAGTCGTACCCTTCGATCTCATGAACCAACTCTGCTTCAACGGAGATGGTCCACTGTGGAGATTTACTAGTTGCGTGGCCTCGTTGATAATCTTGGTGAGTTCAGGTATCTTGGGCAAGCCTAGAAGCAGTAATAGGTCAGTGGGCGGGTCCTCGACGAAATGCTGTACATAGCAGGGAGTTATTGCGGCTCCAGGTGCAATGAACTTGCTTAGTGCGTACTTGATGTGCATACCATACTCAGCTTTCGCAACGTGTTTTGGCCCTGTTAGGACGTAATAGACGCTCTCAGCGTTTGGCTCTTCTCCAACGTCAGCGTAAGAGCATTCTTTGACAGCATAGTCAATCATTGTCATTAGCTGCTTGGGCATGCTTCCTGCATCAGGAATTAGGCCGATATCCTTGTACAATGCTGGCACGACAACTGGGTCCAGCTTCCTGGCATAATCCGCAAGGTCCGTAGTTGGGAACACATCCTTGTTAGGCTCGTATACGCCGGGCGAGAGCATTGCTTCGACGACTTCGATGGCTAGAGGGTTCACAAGCTCCACAAATGCCTGCTCGGTCCTCACATCAAGGTCTGCGGCTTCATCCAATGTTGAGGGCACCATCGTTTCTATCTGGTCGATGTTTGCGATGTCGACATCCAATTCTCTCTGAAGATAGTCCACGGTATCGGCCTTTCTTGATTGGATGATTCGCTTCAACATTGTACGATTGCTCAGGAGAATAGTCAAATCTGCTCCTCGTTCTTGTAGTTGTGCACGAAGGAGTTTTGAAACGGCCCAGATGGAGTTCAGAGCTTCACTGGATTGGCCTTCAAATGGAAGAACACCAATCACATATACGAAGATGCGACGTCCTTCTTCTTCTTGGAACCTCTGTTTCAGAGCTTCGATGATGGCTGGTGTGCCTCCGCAGCCCGTACCTCCGCCAAGGCTGGTGAATATGCAGAACCCTGATACGCCTTCAAACCCGAGATCTGCTAGCTGGTTGAAGATGATGTCCTTTGACTCCCGTACTGAATTGTATCCATCGATGAAGCGGCCCCCAACACCTATCTCACTGGCGCCGTATAGGAGAGTGTTCTCCTTCGGTATACCATACTTCGATCGGACCTTGGTAATGTCTGCTCTGTCAGTGTTGATGAGCATGTAACCTCTAACTCTAGACGGAAGCCGCTTATCTCGGCTTGTCTTCAGATATGATCCAACAATACTCGAACCACATTCACCAATTCCAATGGCGAATACTTCTGCGGCTCGTGTTTCCTCAGATTCAGCGTTTTGTCCTGTAAATCTCTGCATGGATTCTTTCTCCTGAAGCTATCCTCGTTTGTCAACCATTGTTTCCGCGATTTCTCTCAGCGCCCAACCGAGGTATGAACTGATATCCTCTCTGCTGTAGGTTTCCTTAATCTTCCGAGTCGCGTCATCAATGAATTTGTTCCGATCATCTAGAGAAGCCGCTGGGCTGAAGCCAGCCATAAACATTTTCATTGATTTGTGCCATTCATTCATCTTGGTTGCTTTCCCAACCCAGCCCTCTCGCAATTCATCAATCTTGTTGAAATGTTGGATTGCCTCATCAAGGGTTTTAGATTTCTCCAGATTCTCTTCAGCTTCCTGAAGTTCCTTTAGAGGATAGATTATCTTACTGAATTTCGCAGGCTGACTTTCGTATACACGTGTTATTGTGGAGTAGTACTTGCTCTTATTCTTGAGATTCTCCAAATGTTTCTCTCCATCCTTCCGAGATATTCCCTGAACAATCGAGAGCATCTCATCTTGAATGGTTGCAAGAGTGAGACACACGTCAAGTGCTTCGTTCACGTGCTGGAACTCCGCAGAGAGCCGTTCCGGAACCTTCTCCAGTAGCGTTTTCAGACGTTCCACGGTTTCAGGCATCCCTTGGTCTTCAAACAGCGTGATTGCACTCTTGAGCTGCTCGTATGATTCATTGGCTCTGTTCTTTATTTTGTCATGAACCTTCGATGATGTAGTGAGAGCCCTGATCCTGTCGAAATACTCGGCGGCATCTTCTAGCTCCTGAGGCGGCTTGGAGATGATAGTGTCAAGAACTTTCAGTTCCTTCTTCAAGTCAACGCCAATCACTTCGGCGCGTCCGAATGATGTCTTTAGCTCCACCGTTTCCGCGTCAAGCGCCTCGATAACCTTCGCTGTAATCTTATGTTCATATAGCTCGACCATCTTGCGTGCAATCGCAGGAAGGCTGAATACTGTGTCAGCCGCGATGCTTACAGAGTTGAGCTCACCAATTGCTTCTTGTGCTTCCTTTGGAATTTCCACTCCTGCACCCATAAGCTTGGCCGCTGCAAGTCTAATCTTCACACCTAGGCGATAACGGAGGTTCTCCAAGGCATCTTTTGCCTTGGCTAGAATAGCTTCTTTTGTGCTTCGCATTTCAGACCTTATCTCGCCAAATTCCTCCATCACTTCCATGCGAGCCTTAGCTTCATCGAGCTCGCTGATTATGGGCATGAAGATCTCTGCGTATGCAGGCTTGATTGTTTGCAGGTCTGATATTATTGCATCTATCTCTTGGCCTGCAGCATCTCGGAAGGTGCCTACTCCGCTCTCGACAGCCTTTCTGAGGTTCGCTAAGGATTCGAGGAGAAACACAGTACCACCTTCTAGTTCCTCGACCTTTGGAGCTTTCTTGCTTAGCTGCGCATAGTCCAAGACTTTGTCTGCCGATGTTGCCAGTTCGTTGAACCTCGTGATATATGACCGGATCTGATCTGTGATGTTCTTGTTATACTCATCCACCATTGACTTGGCTTTGAGGTGAATCTTTATCATGCTGTCAATTTCAGCATGCTTCAGTTCTTTCTTGGAATCTGCAACAAACTTGCGAACAGAGATGATGTCCTTGATGCCAGCATCATCAGGGAAGTTCGTTGCTTTCTCAACGTCGTTGAGGGCGTCTACAACCCTGTCCTTAAGCGATATCTTGACCTGTCCGCTCCATTCCACCATTTTCTGATATGCAGACAGAAGACTCGCGATATTATCAACTTCAGGGACAACATCTGGAGGTTGAGGAATAACATTTGAAGTTGTAGGAATCCCTCCTTCAACAATCTTGGCGGTGATTTCATGCTTCATGTTTATGATTCTATCTCGAAGCATATTTGACATTTTCAACCTCGCAGCGTCAAGTTGATTTTCAAGGCTGATTAGTGCGGTCAAGTTGTTTGCTTTGGATGAGTCCCTTGCGATCCCACGAAGCTGCTTCGTGAAATCCATTGGGAGATCTAATCCAAGACGTGAGGAGGTTTCAACTGAGGTTTGCAATGACTCAACTTCTGTGATGAGTGAAACACTGAGCATCTTACTGACCTCATCCTTGCGCCCATCAAGATAGGTTTCATCTAGCTTCAATTTCTCCATAATAGGAATCAGATCGACCATAGGCAGGTTGGCTACTTCGTCGATTGAGGATGTTGTAGGTACCTCCCCTCTATCAATGGAAATATGTTTCTCATAGGTTTCGAGTGTCCTCTTGTTCTCGTCGAGCTTTCCTTTGACTTCCCTAACGAAATCCTGATGAAGAGTCACATAATGCTGTGAGAACGTCTTCCCGTACTTGTACAGCGTTTCGAAGTCATCTATATCTCCTGCACCTATTGATGGAAAACTCAGTGATGCTAGCGTCTTTGTTTCAGCCGGTTTGAAATACTGAATGCGTGGCAGCATTGCAGCAAAGTCTCTCTGCTCTTTTCGAAAGATCTCTGCGAAGTCCCTGACCACTCTCATGAAGTCTTCTTTTATGTTCTTAGACGCTTTTTCAACCTGGCCAGAAATTTTCCTTTTCTTCAGCACGCTCAATCCTGAAGTATCGCTGAGGTCTTTGTCCAGGCCTGTCAGTTTCGCATATACATCATACAACTGGCGTACCTGTGGATCAGTCTGTTGTTCTGTGGATGGGTTGATTGTGGCTAACATTCCTTTCATTTCAGAGAGTCTATCAAGTTCGCGCCGCCATGCGTGGATATCCATGAGCCTTCCTCCTGATGTAGCGTAGCTTCAAATCGGTCTGTCGTTTTAAAACTGTTCTGCGCTTAGCCCAATTGGTTCTAGCTTGCATATACACTAATTGTGTCTGTAGGTTGCTTGAACCTGTTCGATACTAGCGGCCAAGCTAGAAACTGCCTTAAGTCATGCCACGTGAATTAGAATTCAACTCCTATAGGAGAGAGACCAGTACAATGTCCGGTAAAAAGGACAATTCTGCGCAGGCAATACCTTCGGTAGCTCACGAGGAAGTTACTACACTTGAGATAGACGCAGTTGACATCAGCTATGATGACCGGTTTCTCTACGCCGCGTGCAAGGATAAGTACGTGAGAGTGTTGTCCAAGGGTGATTGGCAGCTTGTTGCTGAACTAGGTGAAACTAATTCTGAGCCTCTAACTGTACATGTTGGCAAGGATCACGTATACGCCGCCTGCGAGCGACGAGTGTATATGTGGCAAAAGGGGACTTGGGGGCTAATTGGCTGGTTTGAGCTCAGCTATCACGCATTAACCTCCACTCTTCAGGGCGATTATTTCTACATCGGCACGCGCGAAGGCCGACTCTTATCAATTAAGAAGGGCACCAACGACACCTCAAGCTGGCCTCTGCATAAGTCGGAAATCACGATGATATGGTCTGATAGTAGCGTAATATGCTCGGGGACGAAGAAGGAATCTCCTGTGGTCTGGAGTCGTGGCATTGATGCCGCACCGACAGAGCTTGCTGTTCTTGACAATGAAGACCGTAGCACCGCCGTGATGGGTAATTCAGAGTTTGTGATGGTGGGTTTAGATTCGGGCGATGTGAATCTTTGGGATCGTGCCGGGTGGAATCACGTTCGCACGCTGGAATCAAAGACTGGAGAGCCATTGATCGCACTATGGGCTAATGATCTTTATCTCATTACATCTTCGGATGAAGGGTCCCTAACCATTTGGGATCTGAAGAATAGTATTCAGCTGGGTCAAATCAGGAAGAAAGGAGTCAAGTATGGGAAGGTTGCAGCTGACCATGACCTGATATACGTCGCATCTTCGGAAGGGTTGTCAGTTATGGGCATTTCTCTTGAAGGTCAAGGGCTTGATTTGAGTGAAGATGACAATCGAATTCAAGGTGAAGGCTTGCTGAAGACGTCGCCCTATGATGTGCTAGAGTCCGTGCTGAGTCGTCAACATCAAGGCGATAGTCTTCTGCAGGAGCGACACTTTTCCGAGGCTATGGAGAAGTATGACTCTGCATTACAGCTTCTCATCGACAACGTTCATGCTCTTGAAGCCGTTCCTGAGGAACGTGAAAAGCTGACACGCGAAATCAGCAGCAGGCGGAGCAAAGCATCACTCCGGTCCAAGATTGAAGCGATTCAATCCATCAGCAAGGAGATTGAACAGATATCGGACGAGCTTGAATTCAAGGGTCAAACAATGAAGAATGAAGCCGAGGTTGTTTCC